>NZ_QMEB01000143.1 GCF_012912135.1 Brasilonema bromeliae SPC951
GCGACCCCCTCACCGCCTCCGGCGTCTACAAGTCGGGAAACCCGCTGTTAGCACCTGCCTCACCGCCAATTTTTTTAGGTTGCCTAACTTGTGCAGCTTTAACTGCAATGTTGTGCTGCTGGGATCGAATCATAAACTCCACCTGTAGTGGTTCGCCAACATCATAAGAAAGACCGCAATACTTCAACTCAGCAGTTAATTAACACCACGATATGTGAGTGTTATCTGCTTCACCTTTTTGAATAACAATGAGGCGCATTCCTTGAGGATATCTCCCTTTACAAGCGCTATTACTGAAAAAAGAATTATTGGCTTCCTTTACCAAAAAAATATTTTTATTTATGTACTAATTGTAACTTTATTATGAAAGTCTCAGCTTTTTTAGTAACAATTAATATACAGAGTGTGAGTTTGGCTAATGTCACAAAACTGAATGTTAAAAAGTTGTGAATCAACTGATGCGGGTATGAAAAAGGGTGTACTTTGTTTGTGTAGTCGAGCCAGTGCGTTGCGGTGAGGCAGGTGCTAACAGCAGGTTTCCCGACTTGTAGACGCCGGAGGCGGCTTCCCGTAGGGTAGCAACTGCCGTTAGCGTAGCGTGTCCGGAGGACATACCCGAAGGGTGAGTTAGCTCAAACTCATCTCACCAATGTCCGTCATAATTTAGAACATCGTCTACTGGTAGTCAGAGAAAAAGGGGATCAACAGCTCATTTATCTACTATTTGACGATTTATCCAAATGCCTCTTAGTCCAGCTCCCCTCGCTCCGTGATAATCTTCTGTGAGACTGTCACCAATGTGCCATGCAGCATCTGATGAACAGTGATGTTTTTCCAAAGCTATGGCAAAGATTTTGCTATCAGGTTTGGCTGCACCTGCCTGAGTGCAAATAGTGATAGACTGGAAAAATTCTCTGAGTTCCAAACTTTGTAACACTGAGTAAATACGGGAATCAAAATTTGAAAGTATTCCCAGTTCAATTCCCATCCGCCGCCAGCTAACCAAAGCTGGCAAGACATCGGGATAGATAAACCACGGATTAGCTGTACCAAAGTGAATGTAGAGTTCACTAAAAAAAGTCGAAAAATCAGAAAACTTCTGGAAAACACCTGCTTGTTCAAAAGACTTTCGACCTATGTCAAGCCACCAATCAAACTCGCGTTGGGGAATGTCTTGTTCCTCTGCATCTGGAAATACAGGTGGTGGCGCAGCTTTAAAACTCTGTATGAATGTTTTGTTTAAAGTATCAGCGGAAACTTCGACTCCAAACTCCTGCGCTATCTGACTGTAGATTTCTCCCACACTGCCTTTCACCCCAAAGAGTGTGCCAACAGCATCTAAAAAGATAACTCGCGGTTTTTCCTTCATAAACTATCACTTACTCGCTATTAGCTATCTACCTATCTCCACTGACTCAAACAGTCCTGTATGCCAAGTATGTAATTTTTTATTTTCTATAAAGTGTCTCTACAATCGGACGAGTCAGCCAGTTAAAACCAACTTTGAGTTTGTGATCTAAAGTTGGTAGCCGATAAAGATAGGCAACACGACGCGCGACGTATGCTAAGGAACCTTCTAGTTTGATGCCTAAACCAGTAAGGGTGGCACTGTCTATCCCCAATGCCATCATCTCACCTAAGAACTGATAGCGGAAGGGAAGCAAAGGGCGATTTGTCAAACTTGCCCAAATGTTCCAAGCTGCATAATCTGCTTGTTGGAAAGCAGCCTGTGCTGTTGCAGGGACTTGCTTACCTTCAGCATCAAGGCAATCTGCTAAATCTCCCAAGGCAAAAATCTCGGGATGATCGTGGACTTGGAGAGTTGATGCGGTGCTAATTTGACCGCGCTGGTTTTGTTTCACAGGGAGGTTTCGTACCACAGGCGATACCCGAGTTCCCACTGTCCAAATGACCAAATCCACAGGAATTGTGTCTACTTGATTCTTGTACTCTAATGAGATGCTGTCTTGAGCAATTGATTCTACCTTCGTTTCTAAATCGAGAAATACACCCCGTGCATCTATTGCTTTGTTTGCTGTTTGTCTGTTGAAGTCTGGCGAGGTTCGCAAAATTTGGTCAGATATTTCAATCAGCCGAAATCGTCCTCTTTCCCCAAGTCTATCTGCTAGTTTGCAAGCTAACTCTACACCACTGTAACCAGCACCGACTATAGCTACCCTGATTTTATCCGCATCCGATTCCTCTAAAACTCGCAGGCGTTCTTCCAAACGATATGCATCTGCAATAGTCCGAAACGAATAGGCGTAAGATGTTGCACCAGGGACAATATCCAACGGTGTTTCACCACCTAGCGCCAACACCAATTGGTCATAGGAAATTTCTGGTCCATCCTGTAAATGTACCCGTCGCTGGTCTATGTCAATTTCTGATACAAAGCCTTGACAAAAACGTATACCTGTGTTGCTCAAAAGTTCTTGATAGGGTGGGGCAATTTCCCAGGTTTGCAATTCCCCAGTCAGGAGTTCGTAGAGAAGAGGGGAGAAAACAAAGCGATCGCTGTGATCCACCAAAACTATTTCAGGTTTTTGCAAAGGTTCCCAAGGAAGCTGGCTCAAGCGTAGAGCAGTGTAGAGACCACCAAAGCCTCCACCAAGGATACAGATTATAGCAGGTTGTTGAGTCATCGGTCTAGAGGAAGGTCAATCCCCGGGGGGTAATTTCTTTCAGTGTACTGATTTCTTGTGGTTTGTTGCCATCAACCAGCAATCCCAGTACTTTCCCTCGTGCAGTTCGTGTTCGGGCAATATCTTTACCTTGACAAAGCCGCATTTTTCATAACAGCGGATAGCACGAGTGTTCCACACCTGTGGATCGATGACAACTTTAACGGCTTGCAGTTGTTCAAAAGTATAGTCTACAGCCAATGAAACTACTTTTTTGCCAATTCCCTGGTTCCAATATTGAGTTTCTCTCGCATACGACGAATAGAGATTTCGTCTTTTTTAAGATGCATCTCTCTAATATTTTGGCAATTTGTATTATAGTTATATGATTTTTTTGGCAATCCTTTTTCAACCTGGAAATAAGCAAAAGACGGTTTGTCTTTAACACAAACCGCCGCAATCTTAAAACCTAGGTAAAAAGAACTTAGTTACCGCCAGAAGTGATAGCTTTGTTGTGTTGAGCGGTAACTTCGCCCCTAGCATGCCATTTGCCATCTGAACCTTTCTCGTACTGGTTTTTAACGCTATTCCAAGCAACTTCACGGGCACCCTGTTCACTGATACCGTCACTTTGAGCTGCATTGAATGCTGCAACAAAAATCTGCTTTCCTTCTTGAGGAAGTTCTTGCAGTTGGTCTTTTAGTTCTTGAGATAATTCATCTATGTTGTTAACAGCCATAGCTCCACTCCGATTCCTTATGTTTGTGTTCATCCTAAGAACTCAAAGGCAAGGTTTTCCTCTTTCTAGAAGTAGAGATAGAAAATTCTCATATCTTTGATCCTATACTTTTGACATAGGCTTAGTGAACCTGATTCAAATCAGCGCGGCAATTATATTAATGCTCATCGCCAAAATACTGGTATTGAAAAAGAAGGATAATACTCCGTGTAGCAGAGTCAAACGCCTCATTGAACGTGATATTGTTTGCACATCTGAGACTTGGCTAGTCATGCCAATAACGAAAGAAAAATATAGAAAGTCCCAATAATCTGGTTCTTCGTCATTAGGAAAATCTAGACCAGCAGCTATTTGCTGTGTATCACTGCTAACTTGATAATAAGTATGCGCGTATTGCATGGCGAATATGGTATGTACTAGTAACCAAGAACTGATAATCGTCATCACAGCAAGCGTGACGTGTAGGGTTAGTAGAATCGTTGACAGTTTTTTTGTATTACCACTGAGTAAGAACCCAATCGCTAACACACTTGCACAAGCAGCAGCGATAATTAAGGTGAAGATAGCTACACGACCTTGATATTCAAGTTGCGCAAAACGGCGCATCTTTTGTGGAGTCGCCCTGAACATTATCCACCAAGTCAAGCCTAAGAAACAGTCAGCGCCTAAGTTCCAAGCACAGAGAATGCGCGTAGGGAAGTGCAGCCAAGACGGTAATAGTACTGAGACTAATGCAGCAAAGCCAACACAAATAATCAGTCGGTGCCGAGAATCAGAGTTTTTGAACAACTTAAATGCAACCCAAAAATGATTATTGGTAATTGAATGCTACCAAGTCAGTTGACTCAAAAAAGTACTTGAGTTAGAAAACGTTTGAAAAGTCTGATTTCAGACTTTTCTTGGTGACTAAAAGTCTCACGGCGGTTGCTACTGTGCCGTAAGGCATACCGCTTACTACAGTGACCAAAACGTGGAAAAGGTCAGTGCATAGCGCTGTCTCACCGCCCAGAGGGCGTCTACAACGGGGAGATCCTCCTTATACCATTTCACGATCAAGCCTGATAAAAATGATTTTTCTACAATTATTTTCCCGTTCCCCGTTCCCCGTTCCCCCTGTTCCCTGTTCCCCCTCATCCTGATTCGCTTTGAGAATTCGCCATCCACACGCTAAGCTGAATAAAAGTAGCATTTTATTGCGCCTTGTATATAAAATTTGCGGTTTGTGCTAATTTTTAATTTTTGCTGTTTAAGAAAACTGGAATGCTAGATCAGATATTCGATTACCTTCACTTCCATTTCAGCATTGAAGCTTGTATAGTGCTGCTGGTGCTCATTTTTTTAGAGGCAATATTGTCTGCTGACAACGCGATCGCTCTCGCTGCGATCGCCCAAGGACTAGAAAACAAAGATCTCGAAGGTAAGGCGCTGAACATTGGTTTGGTAGTTGCTTATGTCCTGCGAATCACTTTACTTCTAACAGCTACCTGGGTGCAACAGTTCTGGCAGTTTGAGTTACTAGGTGGAGTTTACCTTTTGTGGCTAGTATTCCAACATTTTACCTCTGAAGAAGGCGATGACAATCAACATCACGGTCCCCGTTTTACCTCCCTGTGGCAAGTCATACCTGTCCTTGCCTTCACAGATTTAGCATTTTCTCTTGATAGTGTTACCACTGCGATCGCTGTTTCTAATGAAACGTGGCTTGTCATTACCGGCACAACCATTGGCGTTGTGACTCTGCGCTTTATGGCAGGTTTATTTATTCGTTGGTTAGATGAATATGTCTACTTGGAGGATGCAGGCTATATCACTGTAGCGTTGGTAGGCTTGCGCTTACTCCTCAAAGTCGTGAACGATTCTTTAGTACCACCACAGTGGGGGATGATAACTGCGATCGCCCTGATCTTGGCATGGGGATTTTCTAAGCGAACCCACTCAGAAGAAATAGAAGAACAAAAGAAAACCGAGCTTGTAGAAGGCAGTAGAGAGTAAGAAAAAGTGTTGGAATGAGGAAGGGAGGAAGTGAGGGAAAAAATATCCTTCGCTCCTTCCCTTATAATCTCCTTTGACTTCCTAAATTACTCGTGTAACCAAGGTGTGATGGTTGGTTGCCAAGAGACTAATTCCTCTTCTTTAAACCACAGAGAGACTTCCTGTTGTGCTGTTTCGATAGCATCGGAACCGTGGATGAGGTTGCGACCAATGTTGACGCCAAAATCACCTCGAATTGTGCCTGGTTCTGCCGAGAGTGGGTTTGTTGCCCCAATGATTTTTCTAGCAGATGCAATCACGCCTTCGCCTTCCCAAACCAGCGCTACCACTGGACCGGAAGTGATAAAATCTACTAACCCAGCAAAGAAAGGTCTTTCCCGGTGAACGTCGTAGTGCTGTTCAGCTAATTCCCGGCTAACTTTGAGAAACTTCAAACCAACAAGGGTAAAGCCTTTATCTTCAAAGCGACGAATAATTTCACCTACTAATCCGCGCTGTACGCCATCAGGCTTAATTGCTAAGAATGTGCGTTCTGCCAAAGCTATCTCCTCAAATTTATTGAATTCGTGTTTTGTCCTTTGTCCTCTGTCATTTGTCATTTGTCAAGAAATCATGACAAATGACTTGTCATTTATGACCAATAACAAATGACCAATCTGAGGATATCTCAGAAAGTATCTCTAAGTGCATGTGCGCGTACAGAGGAATACGCTAAATTGTATTTTCGTGGGTCTAACATAGAGGTCAGTGAAGAAATGCATGTTGAGTCAACTGAGACATTAGAAGAGGTGGTGAAACTGCCGTCCGATGGACAGAAAGCGCAATTGAAAAATAATAAACAAAGAAAGCTGCTACCACCAGCCACATCACTAGATGCACCTCGCCTATGGACAATAGAACAGAGTGAAGAACTTTACCGAATAGAAGGTTGGGGACAGCCTTACTTTTCTATAAACGCAGCAGGTCATATCACTGTTTCTCCTAAGGGCGATCGCGGCGGTTCTTTGGACTTATATGAACTTGTCAACGCCCTGAAGCAGCGTAGCCTAGGACTGCCGCTACTGATTCGTTTCTCGGATATTTTGGAAGATAGGATTGAGCGGTTAAACGCTTGTTTTGCCAAAGCGATCGCCCGCTACAACTACCCAGGTGTTTACCGTGGTGTTTTTCCTGTCAAGTGTAATCAGCAAAGACACTTAATAGAGGACTTGGTGAGGTTCGGCAAACCTCATCAATTTGGCTTAGAAGCTGGTTCTAAGCCAGAATTAATGATTGCCCTAGCTTTATTAGATACACCAGGGGCGCTGCTCATTTGCAATGGCTACAAAGACCGAGAGTACATCGAAACAGCAATGCTGGCACAAAGACTAGGTCAAAAGCCGATTATCGTCCTAGAACAAGTCGAAGAAGTTGATTTGGTGATCGAGGTCAGCCAACAATTGGGGATTGAGCCAATTGTGGGTGTGAGGGCTAAACTAAGTACCCAAGGTATGGGACGGTGGGGAACTTCTACAGGCGATCGCGCTAAATTTGGTCTCACCATCCCTGAAATTATTCAGGCAGTTGACAAGTTACGCGAAGCTAACCTATTGGGTTCGTTACAGCTATTACACTTCCACATCGGCTCGCAAATCTCAGCAATCAATGTGATTAAAGATGCCATCCAAGAAGCCAGTCGTATTTATGTGGAGCTGGCAGCATTGGGGGCAAAGATGAAGTATCTCGATGTTGGTGGTGGCTTGGGTGTCGATTATGACGGTTCGCAAACGAACTTCTATGCCTCGAAAAACTACAATATGCAGAACTATGCCAACGATATCGTGGCAGAGTTAAAAGATACCTGTGCTGAACGAAAGATTGCCGTACCAACACTGATAAGCGAAAGCGGACGGGCGATCGCTTCCCATCAATCAATGCTGATTTTTGACGTTCTCAGTACCAGCGTTGTCCCTCTTGATCCACCAGAGTCACCAAAAGAGGGTGAATCCCCGATTATTACTTACCTGTGGGAAACCTACCAATCTGTTAACGAGGAGAATTACCAAGAACTCTACCACGACGCTACCCAATTTAAAGAAGAAGCCATCAGTCGCTTCAACTTAGGGATTTTAAGTCTTACGGAACGCGCTAAAGCTGAAAGGCTTTACTGGGCTTGTTGTCAAAAAATTCTTGAAATAACCAGAAAGCAGGAATACGTACCGGACGAGATGGAAGACTTGGAACAAATCATGGCTTCTATCTACTACGTCAATCTTTCTGTGTTTCAATCTGCACCTGACTGTTGGGCGATTGACCAGCTTTTTCCGATCATGCCAATTCACCGTTTGGATGAAGAACCAACACGGCGAGGAATTTTGGCAGATTTAACATGCGATAGTGATGGCAAAATCGACAGGTTTATTGACCTGCGGGATGTGAAGTCAGTTTTGGAACTGCACCCCCTCAAACCAGGAGAACCCTATTATCTCGGAATGTTCCTCAACGGAGCTTACCAAGAAATTATGGGCAATTTGCACAATCTCTTTGGCGACACCAACGCAGTTCACATCCAACTGACTCCAAAAGGTTATCAAATTGAACACGTCGTTAAAGGTGATACCATGAGCGAAGTGGTGAGCTATGTGCAGTATGACTCTGAAGATATGGTGGAAAGCATTCGCCAGCGTTGTGAGCATGCTTTAGAAGAAAATCACATCACTTTAGCGGAAGCTCAAAGACTGCTACAAACCTATGAACAAAGTTTGCGACGGTACACTTACCTGAATAGTTAAAAGTTAAAAGTCATAAGTCATCAACTAATGACTTATGACTCAATGACTAAATTACTAATGACTAACTAGCATTATTTCCCAACAATTCAGCAATGGCTTGCCGTTCTACTGGCGTATGGGATGGTGGATCTTGACGAGCATCGGTGATGAGCCAGTCTAAAGCAGCAGCTTGGACATCAATCGTTGCTCCAGTTTTGTCTACACAATGACGACCAAATACCAACTTGTCCACAAGCCGTACTCCCGGTCCCAGTCGTGACCACTCAAAAATCACACTGTTTTCTACCGTGGCACCACTGCATACCCAGCAATTTGGACCTATCATGGTAGGACCAACAATTTTGGCTCCGTCTTCAATCTTGGTCATGCCGCCGATGTAAACTGGACCTGTAATATCCACTTTGTCCCAATTGACAGCAACGTTCATCCCAGTGTAGATACCAGGTGCGACTTGTTGTCCGGGGATTTGCACGTTCTTAATGTCCCCTAAGAGGACACCACGAATTGCCCGCCAGTAGTCTGGAACTTTTCCAATATCCACCCATTCAAAGTCCATTGGGATAGCGTAGAAAGGCGCACCGATTTCTACCAGTTTGGGGAAAAGCTGGCTGCCGATGTCATACTCTACGCCAGAAGGGATATAATTAAATACCTCTGGTTCAAAAATATAAATGCCTGTGTTGATATTAGTGCTCAGAGCTTCCTCAACTTTGGGTTTTTCCTGGAAAGCTTTCACACGCCCATCAACGTCCGTGACGACTACACCATAGCTAGAAACTTCTTCCTTGGGCACGGATTTCATGATAATGGTGGCAAGAGATCCTTTAGATTTATGCCACTTCACAGCTGCTGTCAAATCTAGGTCAATCAGGGCATCGCCACACAACACCACAAAGGTATCATCAAAGAATGGGTGAAAGTCTTGGATCTTCCGCATTCCCCCTGCAGATCCAACGGCTTCCCCAACAAGGCTACCCTCAACAATGCGACCTTCAAAAGAGTAGGCAATTTGCACACCAAACCGCTGACCATCACGGAAATAACTCTCTATTTCCTCTGCTAAATGGCTAACATTGACCATAATCTGGTCAAACCCATGCTGACGTAGAAGTTCCAGTAAAAATTCCATCACTGGCTTCTGGAGAATGGGCATCATCGGTTTGGGGGTTGTGTAGGTAATAGGACGTACGCGAGTACCTTTACCAGCTGCGAGAATCATCGCCTTCATATATATTTATTCCTCAACCACAAGCCAGTTTACTGTTAAGAAGTAATATTTCATCGTGAGTTTATTTCTGATTTCAGTCACCCCTGAAAGCACGGTTCACAGACATCAAGAGACTTTGACGCAATTATTGGCATAACCTAACTAATAGCGTCAAGTATAAAGCATGAAGAAAATAGAAAATATGAAGTATGCAGTATAAAATTTTCATACCCAGCTTTCAGCATCCACACTTCATGACTTTATATCATTCTTGCTCCTACTCTAGCTTACCCTGCGAGAAGCCCCTTAAACTTTACGAGAAGCTCTATGCCTGTGGAGGCTTGCGCCAACAAAGAACCGTCTGGAGGAAGAAATATGAATATGCCTCCAGTACACCTATGTCCTGATCCCTTTCGACACGCTATACCCCAGAGTGCTTGTTCACCGCACTTACAGACACGCGCCCCGTCAGAAAGCGCACGCACGCTTCGTATGCCCAGAAGGCACGCTCTTGCAACGCGAGAGCTTAGGAATTGCGCTAACGTTAGATGCAGTTCCCCTAGGCGCACAAAATCCTCCAAAGAGCGCTGTCTGAGCGCCATCCAGAACAAGTAACTTGTACACAAAGGTTTCCCTGATTTGGCAAAATGTCTGTTGGTGTCTACATCTTTTCATTCGTTATCTTTATCAATTTAATCGGATTTTGGAATTTACTGAAGCCAAACTCTGATAATCTTGAATATTCCTATGTTGCAAACTCTGAATTCAGGGGAGTCTCTATGGATTCATGATTGGATGAATCAGTAAGTAGCCTGATTTTAATTTCCTGATAAAACTCCTCCTGAAATAGCTCTACTTTTGATTGAGCACAAAGCAGTAGGAGCGCCCAGAAAACACTAACAACTACGTGGCTATGTTGCGATGTGTGTGCTTTATTCTGTTGTGGTTGCTTTTTCTGCGTCCACAACTCTACAAGCTGTTCAAGATTCAGCCAAGTGTTCTGTAAACTCAATTCTGTTGCCACACTTTGCAATAGCTGCTCTAGTTCAAAAGCCACCTCTGTAAGATTTTCCTGGTGAGCCAACTCTAATGCTGCCCGCATACTTTGCAAACTAGGTTGCCGTTTCTGACGGGCAGGTTTATTGGCTTTTTCTACCAGTTTCAATTGTTGAGCCATGATTTGCAATTGCGAAATCAGTTCTTGCAAAGTCACGCGACGCTTTGACGGTGGCATTGCTGTTGGACGACGACGCAAGTGCCGCTCTAATGGTAAGCGTTGAGTTTGATGGATGATCCCGTCTTCACTCTCTAGCAATGCATCATTTTCCGCCGCTTCTTGCTCTTGTGCTGACGATTGCAATTGCATCAAAGTATTTGCTTTAAATAACACAAGTTTGGATGCCGACAAAAAAGCCTGTCCTGATTTCGACAAGTCAGCTTCATAGCCCTTGGTGGTTGCCTCCGATCCCATTAGTTCCAAATAATGGTCAATCACCGAAATCACCTTAACATCCCAAGGGTCTATTTCCCCAAGTTCCGCCTGATGAATCAGAAGTGTAATTTTTTCCAATAATTCGGAAGCATCCATTAATTCTTTGGATATAGGATTTCAGGTTTTGTATGAGGAATTGCTCTGTGTTGTGTTAGTAGTCGTTAGTGGAACAACTAACGACTACTAACTCCTCACTAACCAATTCTTTTATTAAGTGGTGATTTGTGCTTCTTTTGCTACAGAATCATTCACTGGTGGTAGAGCAAGTTTCAAAGACTGAACTTCTGCTTGATATTGTTCAACCTTGCTTTCTAGTTCCTTAATTTGGAGATTTTTCTGTCGCACTTGTGGACCAGAAACTAGTAGTCTCTGAAAACGTGTCCAGATACTATACAACCAAGCCAAAACAGCTCCTATCCCACTTGCCAAAAGCAACTCAATTGCAATTGGTGCTTCCACCTGTACTTCTGGAACAACATTTATTGTTCCAGGTTGGGTGTTTTCGAGGGCAAATAAAGCCAAGGCTAAACAAAAGATAAAAATTATTACGAAGTTGATTTGTCTCATTGGAAACTAAAGACTAGATAATTGTTTTTGCCCAATGCTTCCTGAAAATTGTGCCTAAAACCATTTTGAATTGTGCTTAAAGATAGAGCAACTTGCTATCCAAAAGATTTTAAAAACTTAAAGTTGCACATCTACAGCAGTTTTGATCCTATTTGAGTTGTGAAACAACTGTTGAGGTGATCCGGTACTCTTGGAGCCTAAGCTCCAGCAGGGTTTTTAACTTCAGTATCCACAGGCGGGAAACCCGTCTATGGCACTCCAGTCATTTGTACTAAAAAATAAAGGACACTCGACAAATGACAAAGGACAACGCTCAGGAAAAATTTCACAAACTATTTAGGATTGCAATTAAACAAAATGGTACGAGAATGAATCTAACTTGTAAAGTATAACATATGATCTTTTTATACACGCGCTTGTGTCAAAAAAATGGCGATAAAAAATCATAATAATCTTGACATTAACCTCTATATATTAAATCCTTATCAATCATTCCAAAGACTCCTACTCAGTTACACCTTTTCTTATGTTACCGCCTTTGATCGCATCGAAGGTAACTTTTATGGTACCAGCAATAGGAATAGCAACCAATGTCCCTAATAAACCTGCAATCTCAAATCCCATGAGAATAGCCACAAAAATCCAGATGGGATTAATACCAATAAAATCGCCAAGTAACTTTGGACCTAACAGATTATCTTTGATTTGCTGCATGACAATGGCAGCCACAGCGACTTGAACTGCCAACCACCAACTTTGAAGCAACACTAAAAAAGTAACCAGACCAATACCAAAAGTCGCCCCGATGAAGGGGATGAGTTGGGATATACCTATAAATATGGCAAATAACAAGGCAAAAGGTACTTTGAGAACTAAGAAAATCGGAGTCAGGCTAATTACCATGAACAATGCTAGCAAAATCTGGCTGAGGAAAAAGTAGTGGAAATTAAGTCGTAAAGATGTGGTTAAGGGGAATCGAATATGAGGTGGTAAGAAGTTGAATAAGCCAGACCATACGCGATCGCCATACAACAGCATATAAAATGCCAGCACCACTACCAGTATCAAATCAACCAAACCCGATAACAGTGTTCCTGCAAATCCTACAGCAACCGAAGCCAACTGTTGCACCAAACTCTGAATGTTTGCATTGATTTGATTGCTGACGACCCTCAAATCTAGGGGTAAACGCCGCTTTTTAGCGAAAGCTTCAATATGCTCCAAATTTGCTTGACTGGCGGCTAGCCAATCTGGAATTTTATTTAAAAGTTGTATTGTTTGGTCAATAACTACTGGTACGAGCGTGACGCCAAGAATGACCAAAAGCGTTAAAGTTAACAGCAATACAATGATAACTGCTTGAGCACGGGTCAAGGCAATGCGTTCAAAGAACTTGACTGGGTAGTTCAGTAAAAAAGCCAGAATTGCTGCAATGCTCACAATGGTGATGGGGTGCTGGAATAAGCGAAAAATCACATACAGCAACCAGAGATTGAGAGCGATAATCGGACCGCTCAGGCCGTATATTAACAGACGTTGAACTGAGGCTGAACGGTACATCTTGTGTTATCTGTGTTAAAACGCCTTGACACATTAGGTACAACTTGGTGAAAGCTGATGACCATGTAAATTAGATAGATATTTTTGCAAATACACACATAAGCGTACTGAAATACGTACTTAATAATAGGAAAGTAAACAAAAATGGACAAAACGATCTCCGACCTTCGCAAAGACTACACCTTGCAAAGTTTAAGCGAAAAGGATGTAGATTCTAACCCTTTTATACAGTTTAAACAATGGTTTGACCAAGCATTAGCAGCCCAACTCCCGGAACCGAACGCGATGACTGTAGCCACCGCTACACTAGACGGTAAGCCCTCGGCAAGAATCGTGCTGCTAAAAGGTTTTGACCAACGGGGCTTTGTCTTCTACACCAACTACAACAGTCAGAAAGGACAAGAGTTAGCAGAAAATCCTCAAGGTTCGTTAGTTTTCTGGTGGGCGGAACTAGAACGCCAAGTCCGTATTTGTGGGAGCGTAGAAAAAGTTTCCGAGAAAGAATCAGATGAGTATTTTTATAGTCGTCCTTTAAACAGTCGTTTAGGTGCATGGGCGTCTGATCAAAGTCAGGTGATAGAAAGCCGAGAAATGCTGGAACAACGGATGCAGGAGTTGCAAATTCAATATCAAAACCAAGATGTTAAGCGACCACCACACTGGGGAGGCTTGCGCGTGATCCCAACAGAAATAGAATTTTGGCAAGGACGTTCCAATCGCTTACATGATCGCTTGCTTTATACTCGCTTATTAGATGATGGCAGTTGGAAAATTCAGCGTTTGTCCCCATAATGAAAAAATTCGCACTTTTGTGTTTAGTCATATTCTTGAGCTTTGTTGTTTGCCTGTCTATCAACGCAGCACAGCCGCGCGCTGTACCTCCCCTATGGCAGGTTTATCAGCAGTCACTCAAAACAGCCAAGTACGTTGATCTCACCCATACTATCGCTCCTGCAATTCCTGTATGGTCAGGGTTTGGTCCATCAAAGTTTGAACCAACTGTTAATCCAAACACAGGAAAGCCATACACCTACCAAAAGGATGGTTTTGAAGCAACCCATTACGATCTATCTACTGATCAGCTTGGAACTCAGTTAGATCCACCGGCTCATTGGAACCCTGATTATCCAGCTATTGATGAGTTACCTGCAACCTTTGCTGTTCGTCCGTTAGTAGTCATTCCCATCCAAAACAAAGTCGCTGGTGATCCCAACTATCACCTCACAGTTAAAGATATTCAGGATTGGGAAACTCGTCATGGCAAGATTCCTGAAGGTTCAGTTGTGTTTGTCCGCTCTGACTGGTCTAAGGAATGGCCAAATCCTGAACTTGCTAAAAGAAAGAAGTTTCCTGGGGTGTCACTGCAAGCTCTCCAGTTCCTGCACTTGCAGCGCAAGATTCTGTTCCACGGACACGAACCCCTGGATACAGATAGTACCCCGACTTTGGAAGGAGAAGCTTGGCTACTGAAAAATGGATACACCCAAGCAGAAGGGGTCGCGAATTTAGATCAAGTGCCTGAGACAGGCGCACTGGTGACAATTGGGTATCCCAAATTTCAAGGTGGCTTGGGAGGTTACGCACGCTATATTGCTATCTGTCCGCCAGACTGGAAGTATGGCGTGTCGGTCGGTCAGATATCAGAATCTCCTCTGCAAAAAGCAAATAAACCGCTGCGTTGGGATCAACAGCTCAATCTACGAGTCAGATAGCAGATAACAGGACAGGAATAACGAGGAAAAGAGAGTATTTGCTTGACTTATTTTCAAATTAATAGGCCTTAAAATTTTTTACAAAAAATTTGTAATAAGAGCCACAAAAATCTGGTAAATATATAACCAAGTACAGGAATAAATACCTTTTCCTAACACTTAGGAAACCAGTACGAAACCCAAAAATTTAACAAACCCAGGAGAACTGTTATGAACCATCCCTTTGGTCTAGATGTTTTAGATTTAGAAGCAATAGAACTCAATTTTGAAGACGATCTCAATGATGAAGAGGCTGCCCAAGTCGTAGGTGGACTGACTAAAGCCACCACTGAAGCTGTAGGTGAAGAAGGAGGGACAGTCACCACTCTAGCTGTAGGTGAAGAAGGAGGGATACAATGTATTTCTGCCCCTTGTCCCGGAAGTGAAGGAGGAGAGAAGCCTCCCAAGGAGCCTCCGAAGGCTACCACTTTAGCTCTAGGTGAAGAGGGTGGTTACACCAAAGCTCGGTTTGAAAATGGAGGTTATTAGTAACCTCGTTAATGTGAAGTTTAAAGGCACGACTGGTTGAAAACTCCGCGCGATAAGCGCACGCCGGAGACAAAAGCCACTTTAGTAATTGACTCAAAAACGATTTCAGTTCGAGTTTACATACCATATAGTTTCAGCACTTTACTCTAAAGTGCTGAAATTTCTTGTTGTGAAAGTGATTTGATTTTAAGACTTCTTAAAACCGCAAATTTAAAATGAACATTTTAATTTTGGGTAATTCTTTAGATGCTCATGCTGCCCATCTCAAGAATGCTCTCACCGAAGCTGGTGCAACGGTAGATTATTTCGATACTCACCTATTTCCAACACAATTAAGGATGTCTTGGAGACCTGATACCAAGGTGGGATCTTTAGCTCTATCTGAAGAAAATCAATTGAATTTCCAAGATATTCACAGTATATTTTGGCGTAACTTCTCTGGCGTTCACGTTCCACAGTTAAAAGACTCAAACCAACAGTATGTTGCATTTAATGATTCAATGAGTACACTGCGCTCATTAATCCAGGCTTGTCCATGTCACTGGGTTAATTCTTGGCAAGCATACCAGTTTCATAAAGAAAAACCTCTGCAACTTAGCAAAGCCAAAGAAATAGGAGTGACAATTCCAGCCACTTTAATTAGTAATCATCCAAGAGAAATTACAGAATTTGTTCACACACATGAAAAAGTCATTTTTAAGCCAGTTTATGGTGGTGCTCATACCCAGTTTTTGACACAAGAGCATTTAGAACCAAAAAGATTGAACTTGGCTTTGAGTCTTTCTCCAGTCACACTACAGGAGTATATTCCTGGGACAAACATTCGCAGCTATGTTATTGGAGAATCGGTTTATTCTGCTGAAATTCGCAGTCATGCTGTAGATTTTCGCGAAGATTTGGATGCTGAGTTAATTCCGATAGAATTGCCAGAATCAATTCAACAACAATGTTTAGCAATAGCAAAGGCATTTATGCTAGAGTGGACTGCTATTGACTGGCGTTGCAAACCAAACGGTGAGTATGTATTTTTAGAGGCAAACCCCAGTCCGATGTTTATACATTTTGAAAATCAGACTGGTTTTCCTATTACAGAAAAATTAGTCAATCTCTTGATGAATTAAAAGCAAGCAGTCGCAGAACTATCATATCAAGTTTGCCTAATTACTTACAATAAAAAACCTCACCCCCCGCCCCTCTCCGAACTCGCGGAGAGGGGTGCCCGGAGGGCGGGGTGAGGTGAGACCAGCGCTGCGGGAGGGTTTCCCTCCGCAGGCGACTGGCGAACCCGG
>NZ_QMEB01000144.1:0-306 GCF_012912135.1 Brasilonema bromeliae SPC951
AACTGATAACTGATAACTGATAACTGATAACTGATAACTGATAACTGATAACTGAGTCGGTCATAACGTTTGTTTTGGTGCTCTTCTATACTAGTGAGCAAATGGCTAGACGAGAGGTCAATTTGTAAATGAGGCAAGGGTTAAAAGCAATGATGCACCGATACGGGCGCTTGCTCCAATATCCGCTGCGGCAGTGGCGGACCATAATAGCAATCCTCGGTCTCACGGCGGGAACTTCAGCCACCGCAACACTTCAACCTTGGCCAATGAAAATTCTGGTGGATTATGCCCTGTCTCAAGCAGCCC
>NZ_QMEB01000144.1:316-5496 GCF_012912135.1 Brasilonema bromeliae SPC951
GTCCCTGACGCCGCCACTGCTGGTTCTTGTTGCTGCTTTAGGTAGCCTCGGACTTTATGCTTTGAACGCGGCGCTTGACACGAGCTTAAGTTGGGCTTGGAGTGCTGCTGGGCAAGGTATGGTCTACGAACTGGCTCAAAACCAGTTCTCTCGTCTTCAACGCCTTTCACTGCAGTTCCATAGCCAGCGTACTGTCGGCGATTCTTTGAGCCGCTTGACAGGAGATTCCTATTGTGTATACACCTTGGTCGGTGCTGTGCTGATTTCACCTGTGCAGCATCTGCTTATGCTCTTGACTATTAGCATCGTCGCCTGGAACCTGAATTCTTCACTGACGCTGATTTCGCTATTCGTTGCACCAATGATGGCTGGTTTTGCCCTCGTCTTTGGTTCCCGACTCAAGCGCCGGACAAAGCTTAATCGCGAGGCGCAGTCTCGCCTCACCAGTTTTGTCCACCAAACGCTCACAGCCATCCCAATGATTCAGGCATTTAGCAGGGAGAGTTACAATACCGAGCAGTTTAAGCACCTGTCTCAAGATGCAGTTACGATTTCGCAACGCGAAACCCTGCTCAAAAGTACCTACGGTCTTGCCAATGGTTCTGTGACAACGGTTGGTAATGCGATCGTCCTTTATGTGGGTGGGCTGCAGGTGTTATCGGGAGCCATGAGTGTCGGTAGCCTGCTGGTTTTCTTGGCATATCTACAATCAATACAAGGAGCATTTCGCGGCTTGTTTGGCATCTACGGGAGTTTGAAGTCAGTGGAAGCCAATATGGATAGAGTGCTAGAGATTTTGGATGCTAAAGATGGGGTGCAGGATGCCCCAGGAGCCAAACCATTGCCTGTTCGTGCAGTGGGATCTCGGGGACATGTATGTCTAGAGGGAGTTACTTTCGGTTACGATGTTGACTATCCTATCCTGCAAGATATTACCCTGGAAGCACGACCGGGAGAAACTATTGCTTTGGTCGGTGCGACTGGTGCTGGTAAGAGTACGTTGGTCTCTCTCATTCCTCGTTTCTTTGATCCCTGGCAGGGGCGAGTCTTATTTGATGGGGTGGACGTACGAGGCGTGCAACTCAATAGCCTGCGCGAGCAGATTGCCCTAGTGCTACAGGAGCCGTTTATCCTGCCACTCTCGGTGGCACAGAACATTGCTTACGGTCGTCCGGGAGCAAGCTTTGAGGAGATTGTCGCAGCCGCGAAAGCAGCCAGGGCGGACGAATTCATCCGGCAGCTGCCCCAAGGGTATGACACCGTTCTGAGTGAAAGAGGAGCTATCCTCTCTGGGGGACAGAAACAGCGGCTGGCGATCGCACGCGCGCTACTTAAGGATGCACCGGTACTGATTCTCGACGAACCCACTTCTGCTCTCGATGCCCACACTGAAAGCTTACTGCTGGCAGCTTTAGAGCGTTTGATGCAGGGGCGGACAGTATTTATCATAGCCCATCGCCTCTCGACTATTCTCCGGGCGGATCGGATCGTGGTGCTGGAACAGGGTAGGATTGTGGAGATGGGAACGCACCAGGAGTTGCTGACAGATTCTGGTCTTTACAAGCGTTTGCACTCCTTGCAGTTTCCCGATCCGCCGCAGGAGGTCGTGTTATGAAACTGTGGTGGCTACGACTAGCACGTTACGCCCGAGTCCGTTGGCGCGGACTCGCGTTTGTGCTGCTGCTGATGCTAATTAATGTCGGGCTGAATGTGCTCAAGCCCTGGCCTTTGAAGTTGATTGTTGATTGCGTCCTGGGTAACCAATCCCTGCCAAATACTCTTGTTTGGCTCAAAACCTTAGCTGGTGATGCCGATATTCAGCTACTCGGCCCCTTAGCGGGTGCTACAATCGCTCTATTTCTAGCCAGTGAAGGAGTTCGTCTGCTCCAAGATTATGTTGGTGCTGGCGTTGGCAGTCAAATGGGTTATGACTTGGGAGCAGCACTGTTTCATCGCCTACAGCATCTTTCTCTGGAGTTTCACAACCAACAGCGATCTGGCGATCTCGTCCGGCGAGTCATGACTGACAGCATCTGTATTCGGAATCTGGCGATGGGGGTTTTTCTGCCCGTGCTCACTTCCGTGGTGAATCTGGTAGTCATGTTCGTTGTCATGTGGCAACTTGATCACTTCCTTTCACTGCTCTCGCTGGTTGTTGCTCCTCTGATTGTGTTACTGATTTGGGTCTTTAACAAGCCCATGATTGAGCGAACCTATCAGCATCAACAATTTGAAGGCGAGATTATGGCGCTTGGCGAGCAGACTTTAACAGCGCTACCAATTGTTCAAGCATTCGGTCGCGAAGCACACGAAGATGAGCGCTTTCGCTACCTGTCCCAAAAAGCGCTCCAGGCTTGTTTGCGCGCTCTCCTTGCCCAGATGCAATTCAAAATTGGGGTGAGCGGGGTCACCGCAGTCGGAACAGCAGCAATTATGCTCTTTGGCGGCTTTCAGGTTCTGGATGGGTCACTTTCAATTGGGTCTTTACTGGTCTTCCTTTCTTATCTCGCCTCCTTGTATGTGCCGATGGAGACTTTGGCTTACATGTCGTCTGGTTTTGCAGCAGCGGCAGCTAGTGCTATGAGAGTGCTAGAGGTGTTAGATGCCAAGGAGGAGGTACGGGAAATTGCTGGTGCTACACCTCTGCTTTTACAACCTGGTAAAGCGAGTGGATACGTATGTCTAGAGAAAGTTACCTTCGGCTACCAGGATGGGAAACCGATACTCCAGGACATTTCCTTGGAAGCACAGCCAGGGGAAACGATCGCCCTAGTGGGAGCGACAGGAGTCGGCAAGAGTACGCTGGTTTCCCTGATTCCCCGTTTTTTCGATCCTTGGCAGGGACGAGTCCTCTTTGATGGGGTAGATATCCGAGACGTGCAACTGCAAAGCCTGCGCGAGCAGATTGCCTTGGTGCTGCAGGAGCCGTTTCTACTACCGCTAACCATCGCCGAGAACATTGCCTATGGCTGTGTTGGTGCTAGCCGCGAAGCAATCATCGCAGCCGCCCAAGCTGCCAATGCTGACAGTTTTATTCAACGATTACCCCAAGGTTATGACACGGTTATTGGTGAGCGCGGTGCTACGCTTTCAGGGGGAGAGAAGCAACGGTTGGCGATCGCCCGTGCGCTGCTCAAGGATGCTCCAGTGTTGATTCTGGATGAACCCACCTCTGCTTTGGATGCTCAAACCGAGTTTCTGCTGCTGGAGGCTTTAGAGCGACTGATGGCAGGACGAACTACGTTTATTATTGCCCATCGCCTCTCGACAGTACAACGAGCAGACCGGATCGTGGTGTTGGAACAAGGACGAGTTGCCCAGATAGGAACCCATCAAGCATTGCTAAACGCTCGTGGGCTGTACTATCGCCTGCACCAAACCCAGTCCAGCCGAGCGATCATCCATTCGGAATCGGTATAAAGCAATACGTTTAATGCTAAGGCTAAAACTTTTTGTAAAAATCAATTTTTTTTAACCAACCGCAGAGGCGCAGAGGAGCCAGTGCGTTGCGGGGGTTCCCCCCGTTGTAGCACCTGGTGTGACACAGAGAGAAGAAAAAAATGCTTAACTGAACTGGATTGCAGTATAAACCAGGGGAGATAAGGTGACATATTTAGCTAATCAGCAGTCTGAGTACAGGGTAATTACGGATTTTCCAGAGAATGTCCAAATTGGTTCAAACACAGTCATCATGGGCAATCTCGCGTTTAAGCGATTCCATAGCCGCAAGAAACAGGGGCTAATCATCGGTGACCACTGTACTATGGACGGCGTTCACTTCGATATTGGTGAGAAGGGGCAGGTGGAGATTGGCGACTACTGCTACTTCACAAACGCTGTACTTTTGTGCGAACTTGAAGTTCGCATTGGCAGTTACGTTGTGATTGGATGGAATACAACACTCGCTGATACCGACTTTCATCCGATCGCACCTGCTGAACGCATTGCTGACGCGATCGCCTGTTCACCTCTGGGCAAGACCTTACCGCGACCGGAAATCGTAAAGCGACCCGTGGTTATTGAGGACGGCGTCTGGATTGGACCGAACGCCACAATCCTCAAGGGAGTCCATATTGGAGCTGGGGCAATTGTGGAGCCAGGTGCAATGGTGAACCGAGATGTACCGCCACGCACGCGAGTCATGGGTAATCCAGCACAGATAATTGGGGAGGTTTAAGGGCGATGTCTACACGCACTCTCTCCTGGGATTGGTATCCAGGAACGATTCCAGAAAACGTGGTTCTTGATGAAACCGCCTACGTTGAAACGACATTCAGTTTTCACTTATACCGCAGCGAAGCACCAGTGGGGGTAGAATACGGTCGCGGTGCTTCCACCTATTTGGGGACGATGTTTGATGTTGGTCCGCGTGGACAAGTCAGTTTGGGTAAGTTTGCGCTTGTTCACGGTGCCAGGATTATCTGTGACGCCCAGATCGAAATCGGTGATTATGCCCTCATCTCTTGGAATGTTGTTTTGATGGATACCTACCGACTACCGTTCGACCCGACACAGCGGCGGCGTGAACTAGAACAGATACCATTTCGTTCGCCCCGACGTATTGATGGTACGGTACCAGCGCAACCAATTCTTATCGGTTCTAACGTTTGGATTGGTTTTGATGCCTGTGTACTACCAGGCGTCACTATCGGAGAGGGGGCGATCGTCGGTGCCCGGTCTGTTGTCACCCAGGATGTCCCACCGTACACTATCGTGGCTGGCAATCCTGCCCGTGTTGTTCGTCGCTTGGATGCAGGAGGGATTGAAAAGTGAGAACTGAACGCCCTAGTAAGGGGAAAATTATAGTTTTTGGTATTCTATTTTGGTATCCCTTAGCAGGGGTGACTTACCAGTTCCTTCACTACCTGCTGGGACTTCGTCGCTTAGGTTATGACGCTTATTATATAGAAGATTCATGGCGTTGGATTTACAATCCCCGCATCAACGACCTCTCTCCAGATGTGACTGAGAATATTCAGCGAATTGCCCCAATTTTAGAGGAGTATGGCTTCAAAGACCGATGGGGATTTCGCGATTATCTCGGGGGTGAATGTTATGGGATGACTGAAGCCCAAATTTTGCAATTATATCAGGAAGCAGACGCCTTCTTGAACGTAACGGGTGACCAGGAAATCCGCGACGAGCATCTGGCTTGCCCCCGCCGCATCTATGTCGAATCA
>NZ_QMEB01000144.1:5506-12659 GCF_012912135.1 Brasilonema bromeliae SPC951
CATTGCTCACCTGTCCGCCCACGACACCCACTTCAGTTTTGGGGAAAATCTAGGGGCACCAGATTGTGGTGTTCCCGTCGGTGGCTTTCACTGGTTACCTACCCGCCAACCAGTAGTGCTGGATTTGTGGGACTCAAACTTCACACCAGGGATTGCTTACAACACCATCGCCACTTGGAATAATAAGGGAAAGGACATTACTTATCAGGGCAAAACTTACTACTGGCGCAAGGCGCGTGAGTTGGAAAAATATCTGGATCTTCCCAAAGCGCGTCCGTTGCAATTTGAGATGGCGACTAATGTGAGTGAGGAGGAAAGAGAGAATGTGCGATCGCTGCTTCAAAAGCATGGTTGGAGCCAGGTAGACGCGGTGGAACTCTCTCAAGATATGAAGAATTACCGCGCTTATATCCAGGAATCGCGCGGAGAGTTCACGGTGGCAAAAGAGCAATACACGCGTCTGTTGAGTGGCTGGTTTAGCGATCGCTCTGCTTGCTATCTAGCTGCTGGTCGTCCTGTGATTACTCAGGAAACAGGATTCAGCAAATTTCTGCCCACGGGTAAAGGACTTTTTGCCTTCAACACTATGGAAGATATTCTAGCAGCACTCGATGCGATCGAAAGCGACTACAAAGGCAATTGCCAAGCAGCCCGCGAAATTGCATCAGAATACTTTGCCGCAGAAAAGGTGATTGGCAGTCTTATGGAGCGAGCGGGGTTATAAGTATGGCACGCATTGTTGTTTGCGGATATATGATCCGTCATCCATTAGCTGGTAATCTTTTTGCCTTCTTCCACTATGTGTTAGGATTACATCTTCTCGGACATGAAGTCCTATATTTAGAGGAAAGCGGCTGGTCTGGGTCCTGCTATAACCCGATAAACCGCAGTTACAGCGATGACCCCAGCTTTGGTATTCACGCAGTGGAAACACTTATAAACACCTATGGCGTGAATGCCACTGTGTGCTATGTGAATCGGGACACGGGAACCGTCTATGGTGCGGATTGGCAAGAGCTAAAGCGGATGCTCAAGACGGCGGATCTGCTATTGAATATCGGTGGAGTTTGCTGGCTGAGAGAATTTCTTGTGTGCAAGCGCCGGATATTAATCGATATGGACCCATTCTTTACTCAAACTGGGACATTCGCCGCTGAGGGTCGCAACGACTATCACGCCTACTTTAGTTATGGTGTGAATATCGGAAAACCCGATTGCACGATTCCGAGTGATGGTATTGAATGGCTCCCCACCGTACCGCCTGTTGTGCCAGAGATTTGGCACCAAGTACTTGCTCCAGAAGATTGTGAAAAAAAATGGGTAGATATACCCTTGACAACCGTGGCTAATTGGAGTGCATATGGTGGGATTATCTACCAGGGCGAACACTATGGACAGAAGAATGAGGAATTCATGCGCCTGCTGGAACTCCCAAGCTACTGTGCACAGAAACTTGAACTTGCGCTTTCGGGCAAGGATACAGAAATAGCAGAGATTACCAAGTCTCTACAAACAGCAGGCTGGTTAGTTCGAGATGCTAGGGTATTGAGCGCTAACGTATCAACTTACATCAATTACCTGACTAGCTCGCGGGGAGAATTTAGCGTTGCCAAAAACGCTTATGTCAAAACCCGTAGCGGTTGGTTTAGCGATCGCAGCGTTTGCTATCTCGCTGCTGGTCGCCCCGTCATCTTACAAGATACCGGATTTAGCGATTGGTTACCGACGGGTGACGGCGTGCTGGCGTTTTCCTCCTTGGAGTCCGCAGTAGACTGCATAGAGCGCGTCAACGCAGATTATCAGATGCATTGCTTGGCAGCACAGGAGTTAGCCGAACAAAACTTTAGTTACAAAGTAGTACTGCCTCGACTACTTGAGCCAGGGAGAGTGAAAGTAGCATGATCATCATTTTTGCGAGTGCAATCGGTCGTTTTCCTATAGGAGGCAATGCCTGGTCTGACCTGCAGTACCTTTTGGGTTTGCGATCGCTTGGGCACGATGTTTTCTATTTGGAAGAATGTGGACTAGAGTCGTGGGTTTACAACTGGGAAACCGAGCAACTCACAACTGAGTTGGACTATCCTACAAATTATGTGAGAAACTGTCTGGAAGGGCTTGGTTTTGAAAATCAATGGATTTACCGAGCTGGCGAGCGTTCGGTTGGGATGGATATTGACAAATTTAAACAAATATGTCATGAAGCTGATTTGATGATTGTCCGTGGCTCACCAATTTCTCTGTGGAGAGAGGAATATAACTGGCCGCAACGCCGCATTTATATTGATGCAGACCCCGGTTTCACTCAGATTAACATTGCCAGCGGTCATTCAGAATTGGTAAACACGGTTGAACATTGCGATCGCCTGTTCACGATTGGTCAGCGCATTGGTGCCGCAGACTGTCTCATCCCCACAATCGGTAGGGATTGGCTGTTGACATTACCTCCAGTAGCACTGCCTTACTGGTCAGTGACTGAGGACGACGACGCCACCCACTTCAGTTCTATTATGCAGTGGCACAGTTATCGGGAGGTGGTCTACGAAGGAGTCACCTATGGCAACAAGGATAAAGAATTTCTCAAGTTCATTGATATACCGCAACTGACAAAACAACCGTTTCGGATTGCACTTAGCGGCGGCTTTCCTGATGAGCTATCCCAGTACGGCTGGGAGGTAATCCCCGGATGGATTGCGTCCTTTACACCAGAATCTTACCAGACATTCGTCCAAGAATCCCGTGCTGAGTTTGGAGTCGCGAAACACGGTTACGTTGCCACAAAGGGAGGCTGGTTTAGCGATCGCAGCGTCTGTTACCTAGCTTCCGGCAGACCTGTTCTAGTTCAAGACACAGGCTTAAGCGATTGGCTACCAGTAGGAGAAGGAATTTTAATTTTCCGCGACCAAAAGGAGGCAGTAAACGGTGTAGAAGCTATCAACGCTGACTATAAGCGACATCGGTATGCAGCACGGCAGTTAGCACAGGAGTATTTTAACTCAGATAAAGTTCTTTCATCTCTTTTAGAGGCAGCTATGAGTTAACGATACATTGAGTTTATAAAATATCACCATAGCAATACTAAATCATAAGCTTGAAGTACAGCTTTGCATAAGTTCGTAACTTTTTTAAACGCAGAGGAACACTAAGGTAGCGCAAAGGAACGCAGAGTCTTGCTTAATTTAATGGGCTACGAATTAATGAAATGCTGTACTAAGCCTACGGCATGCTTCCTAAAGCGCGTTAGCTCCTCCTAACAGAGGCACGGGCACGCTACTTTGAACGTAAAATTCTCTTTTCTCTCTTTTCTTGGCGCTCTTGGCGACGCCAGACGCCTACGGAGGGAGACCCTCCTGCAGCGCTGGCTCGTCTTGGCGGTTAATAATTTTTACAACTTAAATAAGACTGCTATATGTCATCAACAATAACCATCGGATTCATTCCTCGCGAGCAATTCTCCTTAGCTGCTGAATCTTTGCAGCGGATTTTCGATTACACCCACATCCCATTCAACCTGATTGTAGTGGACTGCAACACCCCAAAGGTGTATTGGCAGCAGATTGAACAGGTGCTAGACGGACGTAGTCATGTGGAAGTTATCCACAAGAACCATTACCTAACGCCTAACCAGTGCAAAAATCTGGTGATTCAGCAAGCCAAAGATGATTTTGTGTGCTTCATAGAGAGTGACGTTATTGTTGAGGAGGGCTGGCTATCTCAACTTATGGCAGCATGCGAAGAACATCCGGCTGATGTGGCAATACCACGCATTATCGAGGGGCGTTTGGGAGAGACAAAACTTCACTGGGACCCAAACCTGGGTCATATCCGTTCAGTGCAAACAACCGACGGAGTCAAATACGAAATTCTTCCGTTTACAGACGAGCAACAACTTGATAAAGGTTCCCATCGCCGGACGATAGAATTGTCTGGAGAGGCTCACTGTCAGCTCTATCGCCGAAGCGTTTTTGACCAAGTCGCTCCTTTTGATGAAGAGGTTGTTTATTTAGACTGGATCGATTCTAGTTTGGCTTTATATAATGCCAAGATTCCAGTTGTGTTTGAACCAAAGTCTGTTGTTCATTTCTGGCACCCTTTTCCTCCCCGTCGTGATGACCTCGACTATTTCTTTATGAGATGGGATCTCGAACGAGCTCAACAGGATCTTGATCGTATTCCAAAAAAGTGGAATCTGGTTCAGGTGACAGCAGATCTGGAGTTTGCGATGGAGCGAAATCGTATCGGTCAGCTTCATGCGAGCATGGAGGAACTCAAAGCTCTGATACCGCCGCAGAAACCCTTTATCTTGGTGGATGAAGATTGGCTAAATAGCAATGAAATCATTGAAGGCTTCCGGACTATACCCTTTACTGAACACAATGGACAGTATTGGGGAGCTCCAACAGATGACGACACCGCTATTCGAGAATTTGAGCGCCTACACCAAACTGGTGCCAGCGCGATTGTTTTTCTGATGCACACTTTTTGGTGGCTGGAGTATTATACCAGATTTCATGACTATTTGCGTCAAAAGTTTCCCTGTGTATTACAAAATGAGCGTCTGATTGTGTTTGACTTACGCTAGCCCAAACACAGCAAGAATTTGAGATTAGTTTTCAAAAATGTCTAATGGAAAAACCTACAGCGAGTATTATAATAACCAACTACAATTACGGGCGTTTTCTGCGTGAGGCGATCGCAAGTGCTTTGAATCAAACCTATCAGCCTACGGAAGTCATCGTCGTGGATGATGGTTCAACAGATAATTCACAGCAAATCATCGCTGATTACGGAAAACGAATTATTCCCGTTTTGAAAGAGAATGGTGGGCAGGGGTCAGCATTTAACGCCGGTTTTGCCGTCAGCTGTGGTGAGGTTGTCTGCTTCTTAGATGCAGATGATGTTTTGCTACCCAGTGCTGTTGAAAAAGCAGTCTCACTGCTGCACGAACCAAACGTGGTCAAGGTACATTGGCCTTTGTCTGCTATTGATGTTCATGGGAAACCGTTGGACAAGTTATTTCCGGAAAAACCTTTGCCAGAAGGAGATTTGCTTGATGCACAGCTCACGGGTGGTGTAGATGGTCATGTCTTCTCCCCGACCAGCGGCAATGCTTGGGCACGTAGTTACTTAAAAAGGGTTTTGCCGATACCGGAGATTCACTATCGAATCAATGCCGATTCCTACCTAGCAATTCTTGCTCCCTTGTTTGGCAGCATCAAGCGCATTGTTGAGTATCAGGCTTTGTATCGCATTCATGGTGATAATGGCACTAGCAAGACGACTTATCGCTGGCAACTTAACCAATATCACTATGAAATGACAGTCCTGCGTAAGTTTTTACAGGAACAGGACATTCAAATTAAAGATGCTTTTGAGTGCGCTCAAAGTTCTGGCTATAAGCATATCCAGCATATGGTCGAGTTGGGGCAGGAACTGGAACCGTTAATTCCACCAAGACAAACTTATATTTTAGTTGATATGGATGAATGGGGATGGAATGGGCAGCTACTTGAAAATAGCCAATCAATCCCCTTTTTAGAAAAAGACGGTATGTATTGGGGAGCACCCAGTGATGATGTTATTGCAATAGAGGAATTTGAGCGTTTGCGCCGTGAAGGGGCAAGTTTTATTGTGTTTGGATCGCCAGCTTTCTGGTGGTTTGACTACTATGCTGAATTCGCTCGCCATTTGCGTACCAAGTTTCGCTGTGTTTTAGATTCGGAGCGCTTGGTTGTCTTTGATTTGCGCATATCAGCTTGATACTGTGTAGGCCTTATTCCCAAACAGAGGGTGAGCAGAAACGATATGATACCTGAGACCAAAGTTACGATCGCAATCCCAACCTATAATCGCTCGAAGTTACTAAAAACTAGCCTTAAGAGCGCACTGGCACAGGACTATTCAGATTTCCAAGTTCTTGTATTAGATAATGCTTCTAGCGATGATACAGAAGCAGTTGTACGCTCATTCTCAGATTCGCGAATCACTTATGTACGCAATGATGCTAATATAGGAATATTTGGCAATTGGCAGCGAACCATTGAGATAAATTCTAGCCCCTATCTGAGCATCTTGTCGGACGATGACATACTGCTGCCCAACTTCATCCGCGAGTCTGTCTTAGGATTGGACAACCATCCGAATGCTGGTCTCTCGGCTGCCCTAGCTGAATTTATCGATACTAACGGTGTTCTACTGCAGGTCAAAGGCACAGAATTTTCAGACAACTTGCCACAAGGGCTGATCGAGGGTCTAGAGTTCATCCACCAAATTGTTGATGGACGGAAATGGATTTTGCGCACTAGTGCGGTGATGTTTCGCGCTTCTGCCCTCAAGGCGGTTGGGGGATTCGACATAACGCACTCTAAGTACTTGCTAGACTTGAACTTATACTTGCGCATGGCAACGCAATTCGATTTCTTTTTTATTGCCAAACAACTGGCTCAAGTCCGGTTTCATGTTGAACAGGATTCCCAGGTTAGCTTTCACTCGCTTAGTGGAACAGGAGCGCTTGCTGTGATGGCAGAACGTACTGATGCGATCGCTTATTTGCTGCAGTCGCCGCGTGCAGAAGATGCATCCTATCGTCGGTGGCTTGCAGAGCGCCTGTTGCATATAAGTATACGCCGCAGTGAGTTTACGTCTAAGCTTGTACCAAAACTCAATCTGGGCTGGTCAGAACGGCTGGAAATTGCCATTCGGGAGATCGCAGCTGTGATACCAGCAGGAAAGCATTTTATTTTGGTCGATGAAAATCAATGGGGTTTTGATATTTTACCACAATTCCATCCCCTTCCCTTCCTCGAACATGAAGGTCAGTACTGGGGACCTCCATCTGATGACCAAACCGCCATTCGGGAACTTGAACGAATGCGCGACTGCGGAGCAAGCTTTATGGTCATTGGCTGGCCAGCTTTTTGGTGGCTTGATTATTACTCTAAACTAAGAAATTATCTCAGTTCAAATTTCCGCTGCGTTTTGCACAACAGTCGCCTTGTTGTGTTCGATCTGCAACCATAAGGTTCTGCGACATTAATATGGGGTGATAGCCTTTCGCTGCACTCGCTTGTAGTGAACTGCAAACTGACGGGGTGAAGTGTTCATGATCTGGCATAAGGACAAAAAGAAATTCAAAACCGGAGTGCAATGGCTAGCC
>NZ_QMEB01000144.1:12669-16448 GCF_012912135.1 Brasilonema bromeliae SPC951
GCTTGTTAACTGTGGAGCGAGGCAATGTTGAAACCACCATCACAGAGGGCGGTACTGTTGAACTGCGCGAACAGAGGATTGTCAAGTCCCCAACAGAGGGTGCAGTGGATCGGGTACTGGTAAAGCCAGGGGAGAAAGTCAGCTCTGGTCAAGTGCTACTCACCCTGCGTTACCCTGAGCGAAAAATTGCCCTTGCCAAACATGAGTTGCAGATTCGAGAACAGGAATTCACTTTAGCACGCGATCGCGAGAAAATTGTCGAAGCCCAACAGCAGCTCATGGCTGAGGAACGGGAACTGCGCAAGCTTTCATCCCTGGCGAAAGTGGGAGCTGTTGCTGGGCAACAAGTCCGAAAACAGGAAGACACAGTGCGTGCAGATCAGGCTAAAGTGCGAGATAGTCAGGCAGAGGCGCGCATCACCGCCCTCAAACTTCAAAGCCTGCAACTAGAGCGCCAAGGCATTGAGCAGCAACTCCAAAATACCACTGTGAGTGCACCGTTTAATAGCGTCGTTTTGGGTATTTACGTTAAGGACGGTGACGGAGTTCAGTTTCGCACCAACCTGCTCACCTTAGGCGACCCTAAGCAAGTACTCGTGAAGCTGCAGCTTTCCACCCTCAACGCAGCCCGAGTTCGGGTTAACCAAGTTGCCCGTGTCAGTGCGATCGGACCATCAGCACAGAAGTTCACCGGACGTGTGCAAAGTTTGTATCCTCAAGCACTGTCACCTGAAGAAACTCAGAAAGAGGGCGGGAACCAAAACCAATCGACTCAAGCAACGGTACCTGCTACAGTGCTACTTGATACCTCTACTAGCAAATTGATTCCTGGTAGCCGGGTGAATGTTGAGATTGTTTTAGAACAACGGCAAAACGTAGTCGTTTTGAGTACTGAAGCTATTCAACGTTCCCAAGCGCATCCCTTTGTCTGGGTTCGGGATAGTCAAAATAAGGCACAGAAACGAACCATCAACCTGGGATTGGAGGGGTTAGTAACCGTAGAAGTGACCTCTGGTTTGCGTGCAGGCGAACAGGTTATAGTGCCGCCCCCCCAGTCGCAACTCAAGCCAGGAATACCAGTCACCCCCTCCCAGGGAATTCAAGATTCAAAATCAGAAAAAACCTCGCGGGAGTTTGGAAATCCAGCAGCTTTGGCTCTTGTGGACAAGACAAGTGCTCGTAGTAACCCAAGTTTCTAGCACCGCTGAGTCCCAAGGGAACTCTTAACAGGGAACAGGAAGACCAATTACAGTACAAAAAGTATTAAAAAAAACTAAATTATTCTCATAGTTGCGAAATAACCGATTGTAACAGTACAAAGTGCGGAATGTGGGATATAAGCTTCCGAGTGCTGTTGCGATCAGGTGCGTACTGATTTGAGGTGTTGAAATTTCCGGAAACTATATTTGAGGTGTTGTAGTTTTAACAGACGATACCTGAGTAATTATGCAACTAACTCATCCAATTTTGAAAATCGACTTGGCGCAAACAACGAGTGTTTTCCCTAGTACACCTTGGCGTAAGTCCTGTACCCATGTCGCTACCCAATTTTTAGCATCAGTTTGAATCGTAAAAAATGGGTACTCTATTTACACCTGTTCTACGTTCTACTAGTCTACTTTTTTACTGTATTAATTAAGCAGACAAAACAAGCTTCTGCCCCACTAACGACAAATAAACTAGGACTTTTATAGTACATATACACTATAAATTTTGGCTATTTCAGCCCTTGTTCATGATTTAGGGCACTCAACTATGCAAATAGGCAAGCAAATTAGGGCTGTGCACAAGCGCCAGAAACAACGAAAAATCCTGATGCATATGATTGACAATTTGTGAGCGTGTGTAACTCCTATAAACTACACAAACTCTAAGGAGATGGATATCAACAGAGACAAAAAAGATGAAACTCACAAACCCCCAGAAAAGATGTTTTACAAAGTTTTTAGCTGCTGTCGCTTTATGTGCCCCATTGTTAGTAACGCTTCCAGGTAACGCGGCAAAACCTGAACACGTTAAACAGTTGCGGGACACGAAGAAATGTCGCAAATGTGATTTAAGTGGTGCCAACTTAAGTGGTGTCAACTTAAGTGGTGCGGACTTGAGTTATAGCAATTTAAGTGGTGCCAACTTAAGTGGTGCCAATTTAAGTTATGCCAACTTAAGTGGTGTCAACCTTAGAGGAGTCAACCTTAGAGGTGTCAACCTTAGAGGTGTCAGCCTCAGTGGTGTCAGCCTCAGCGGTGTCGATCTCAGTGGTGTCGATCTCAGTGGTGTCAGCCTCAGTGGTGTCAGCCTCAGCGGTGTCGATCTCAGTGGTGTCAGCCTCAGTGGTGTTAACCTCAGTGGTGTTAACCTCAGTGGTGTCAAGCTGAGTCGTGGTAACCTCAGCGGTGTCAACCTCAGTAGTGTCAACCTCAGTGGTGTCAACCTCAGTGGGGCTTCCTTGAATGGTTTTAACTTAAGGGGTGTGGAACTGAAGAATGCTAATCTCAGTGATGCTGATCTGGAAAATGCTGACCTGAGTAAAGCCAATCTGCGTGATGCTAACTTGAAGAATGCTAATCTCAAAAATGCTAACTTGAAAGGTGCAAAACTGATTGGAGTTAATCTAAATGGCGCTTCTTTGAAGAATGCTGACTTAAGAGGCGCTAACCTAGATGTAGAGACGCTACCGAATGATAACATCCTTGCCGAAGCTGCTGATTATAGCAGATGGGGAGATAATCGCTACAACAAAAGTGACTACAGAAGCGCGATCGCATATTACAATAAAGCAATTGAGATCGATGCAAAGTATAAAGAAGCGTACGCGAATCGGGGTCTTGCTCAAACCCAATTAAAAGATTATCAAGCAGCATTAGCAGATTACAACAACGCGCTCTCAATCGACCCAAACTATGCCAAAGCATACAACAATCGGGGCATGACTCGCACAGCGCAACAAGACTATCAAGCTGCATTAGCTGATTTCGACAAGGCTATTAGCATTGACTCTAAGTATGCCGAAGCTTACAATGGACGAGCAACAGTCCGTCTTATACAGAAAGACTATCCAGCGGTAATTACTGATGCAACAGAAGCGATTCGCCTCGATCCTAAATTAGCTGCCGCATATAATAACAGAGGTTTAGCCCGATTTGCCAAGCAAGAGTACCAGATGGCTATTAAAGATTATGACAAAGCCATTGATCACTCGGAGGGCTGGGCTTGGGCATACTTTAACCGGGGAGTCGCCCGCTATGCGAACAAGGAATATAAAGATGCCACTGAAGATTATGATAAGGCAATTGATATAGATGAAAACTACGTTGATGCTTACTATCAGCGAAGTATAGCCCGCTTTGCCCGCCAGAAATATGAGGATGCGATTAAAGATTGCGATCGCGTGATTGCGCGCGATCCTAACTATGCCCAAGCATACGAAAATAAAGGTAATGCTTTCTTGGCTTTGAAAAAGAAAGTAGAAGCGAAGCAGGCTTTTGAGCAAGCTGCCAAAATCTATTTTCAAAAACAGGATAACACCAATTTGCAACGAGTGCAGCAAACCATTACTGGAATTTAAGCGTTGCAGAATAGAAATATGAATTAGGGAGATCGCGCAAAGCAAGAGACGCGACGAGTGCGTATCGCGCTTGCTTTGTCCCCATCGTTATAGAAGTAGATACCATCCCAGTTATAAAAGGTAGGTTGAAAGCCCCTGATGTAATTTTGATTAGGCAATCTTATACTAAGTTGCGTTCAGAGGTAGTATCCACCAGATGAGGGAAAAAAGTTAA
>NZ_QMEB01000145.1 GCF_012912135.1 Brasilonema bromeliae SPC951
GAAGCAGGGGGAGAATTATTTTCTTGTCTATTCTTGATTTGCTGTAGATAATTTTCGGCAGTCGTAAATTCTAGCTTCGGGAACAAAGGAGATTTTTGCCAACGCTGAGCAGTTTCTAACATATCACGAGTGGGACCGCCACCGTGGTCACCTACGCCAGGAAGCCAAAGAGCGTCAGAAAGACCAGTTTGGGTTTGCCATTCACAAGCGTAGGACGCCATTTTAACAGGGTCGATACCTTCACCAACAAGGGCAGACATATAGCTAAAGATTTGACTACCGTCAGGCGATCGCCACCAAAAAGCACCATAATCAAACTTCGTCGTATCATTCCAGCGCAACTTCTGAGTCACGAAATACTCAACACCAGCACTCGCGAAAAACTGCGGCAAAGTTGCACAAAAACCAAAACTATCTGGTACCCACACAACAGAAGAAAGCTTGCCAAACTTCTCCAACACATAACGCTGACCATACAACAACTGACGAACAATAGATTCACCAGCAATTAAATTCAACTCCGGTTCAACCCAAAAACCTCCCACAACTTCCCAACGCCCAGCTTTCACCGCTTCTTGAATCGCATCAAACAAATCCGGACGATGTTCTTCAATCCAAGCATAAAGCACCGGCGAAGAATGACAAAAAATTAACTCCGGAAAATCTTGCTGGAGTTTAAGAACCGACTCAAAAGTACTTTGTGCAGCCTTCCAAGTTTCACTCACAGGCCAAAGCCAAGCTAAATCAAGATGAGCATGACCCAATAAGTAAATTTTTGAATTAATATTTTGTATCTTCGATTCCAACAACCTCTGACGAAGAGCAAACAGTAAATTCTCAAACTCTTTCTTCTCTTCCTTGGCGTCCTTCTCTTCGAGACGGCTTCCGCCGAACGCGCCTATGTCCTGCGGACACGCTGCGCTAAGGCGGTTCGTTTCCTTCCAATCAATCCCCGCCACAGTCCCCGCCAAATCCTCCAAACTCTCAGGCTCAAAAGTTTCCAAAAACCGCTGCATCACAGCCAACTCATCAGCCACAAAACCGGGATCAGGATGATTCTCATCCGTAGACTCATAAATCAGGAGCGACTTTACAACAGCACCATCACAATGACTCGGACTCACCAAACGCAAAGCTATGATAAACTCATTTCCTGGTGTCACCCTAGAACTCAGTAGCACTCTCAGTGAACAATCAAACAAATCTCCCTCAAGTACCAACTTCCCATTGACATAAACTTGAGCAGAGTCCGCCCACCAAACCAACGATAGCCGCAAAGACAAGCCCTTTAGCGGGTAACCCTGTAAATTCTGGGGAACAACCAATTTTTGTACTAACCATATCACTTTTTGCCCCCCAGTCCAAGCAATGTGTCCTTTGGCGTTTAACTGGGCAAGATTCCAAAGCGAAAAGTCGCAGGTGCTAACATCAGCCACAGATAAGTCAGCTTCCAAGCATTGCCAGGATGACAAATTATTCACTCTTACATATGATCGCAACTTCTCAATTGCTTCCGAGATAAATTTAGTATTGGCTTGAGATACTGGAGAGGTCATAATTTCGCTAAGATGAGGAAGCTCATAATCATCAACAGTCTTTGATTTATTGTTTGGTACGAGTCCAACAGCTCAGCAACACTCTTAATAAAAGTTCACCTAGTCGTTACGCATTTAACTTGTACACAGCTAGGGACTAGACCAATTGCTAGCACTGGTTGTTTTCTTAATTTTGAACTTTGAATTTTGAACTTTGAATTACTTATGCCTCCTGCTACCCCTGGTCGTTATCAAAGCAGACTTTTTAACTTTTTCCACCAGCAATCTCGGCGCTGGGGTCAACAGTTTGAGCGTACCATACGGCATGTACAAGTCGCAGCTAATTGGTCATTAGAGGCTCTACTTACGAGCGTGTATCTGCTGATTCGCCAAGCAACAGAGTCAGCTGGTAAACAACTGCATACAAATGAGCAACAACCCAGGTTCCAGTTACAAGAAAATCAGACTGAGATTGTCGAAACTGTTTCTGTAGATACTCCCATTCAGCGAGTTCTAGAAGCAGCGGTGACTCTGCAAATTCCAGAAGCAGGGGATCAGGGAAGCACGGGGACAAATAACTCCCATTATCTGTGGATCCCTCATTTTCCTCTGTTCCCGACTGTCTCATCTCCCCTGACTCCTTCACTCTCTGACTCCCTGACTCCCTCATCTCCCCCAATAGTGCGGGGAATTGCTTCAGATTTAGGAAATCGCAATTTGGTACTCGTTACGATTGAAAATGAAATTCTCGATATTTTAACGCCCCAGCAGCAGGAAATATTGCAAAACCGGATTCTTGACGAAGTTGCAACATATTGGCATTCTTGCGAGTTAACTCAAAGCGAAGACCAAACAAAAGTATTATCTGAAATTGACCGTCTGTTGAACAAATTAACGGGTAGTAAGAAAAGCATACCTGCCCTACCTCAAGCAACGGGAACAGAATTTAAAAATCAGTATAAAAAGTTACCTAACCTTTCCCAAAAACTACCATTACTAGACACAGCGATCGCCCAAATAGAATCTCGTGCTGTAGTCACAATATCTCGTACGAGTGGACAATTGCTCCAAGCTGTTCAAAATCAGCTAAATATATTTATCTACGGTAAAGAGCAGCAACTGACAACTGAACAAAGATCATTAGATGGTAATTGGGAACATCAAGCCTCAAAAATCCAAGCTCTAATTTGGGGGGCAATTAACTATTTTTTTGGCGAACGCAACACTAATAAACTAGAGCAAAAAACTCCAACAAATAGTATTGACGCGTTATCAATAGGTTTCAAGAATCAACCAAAAACTGTAAATTTACCACAGCGTCCTTCTTCCTCAGTTTTGCCGGAAAGCCCTGATTTACCAAGCGAGAATATAGAAGATCCTTGGTTAACTATGGATGATTTGTTTGGGGATTTGCAAGAGGTTACAGAGGTTGTTAACGAGCAACAATTATTAGTGACATCATCTGAGTCTCCAAAATCTGCTCTCCCCGCAAGTCCTTCTGAGTCTCCAAAGTCTGCTCTCCCCGCGAGTCCTTCTGTGAAGATAAGGAGACAAATCAATTTCAAATCGTTCAGCGTCCTGAGTCAAGCCAAGGAGCTAATTCAAAATTCCAAATATTCCCTACGGTCAAGCTACGAAAATAAAATTTGGAAGTTCTCCTCATCTTCCGATTCCCCTATTTCTCAATTTGAAAGTGATAGCAACCTAATTAAGGATAACAAGGGAGAAATTCTTTATCAGCAGCAGAAAACGACTCAAGTTGAGGCAAAGCCAGATTGGATTGAAACACAAGCTCAAACGATTGGGTATGCAAAACATCCTCTGGAGCAAGTTCTTGAATGGCTAGACCGCATCATGCTTTGGCTAGAAGAAATTTTCGTGAAAATTGGTGTATTTTTGCGGAAGGTTTTGCGAATCAAATAACATTTGAGCTATCATAGAAATACTATCCATCAGCTGCTGCTCTGTCAACTCACCGTAACCAAAGATAAATTCACCTTGAGAGTGCGGTCCCAGATAATGAGGTGCAGCAGACATCATGCTGATACCATGCAAGACAGCACGTTGGATAATCTCTTCATCACTGAAATCAGTGTGTAGTCGCACCATGACATGAATTCCTGCCTTTTCCCCTAAAATCGTTGCTTTTTCCCCAAAATGAACATTTAATGCCTTCACAAGCGCTTGACGACGCTTATCGTAAAGCGATCGCATTTTTCTAATATGGCGTTCTAAATGCCCTTCGTTGATAAAGTCTGTAAGAACTTGTTGTTCTAGTATTGGTAAGTGGCGTAGACGCGAAGCGGCTTGTCGTCAGACATCGCTCAACCATTTACCACGAGCTAAAGCAGAAACCAAATTTTTTGGCAGTACCAAATAACCAATCCGCAGCGAAGGAAACAGCACTTTGGAAAACGTACCAATATAAAGTACAGAATCACTGCGATCCAATCCTTGCAAAGCTGGAATAGGTCTGTCACCATAACGATATTCACTATCATAGTCATCTTCGATGATCAAAGCTCCCGTTTTTCGTGCCCAAGTGAGTAGTTCCAAGCGTCGGGGTAGCGAAAGTATTGCACCAGTGGGAAATTGGTGAGAAGGTGTCACATAAACAAGCCGGATTTGTTCGCTAGAATGGTGAGCTAAGTTTTTAACCACCAAGCCAGACTCATCCACAGCAATAGGTAAGAGTTTAGCACCATGAGTCTGAAAGATGAGCCGTGCGCTTAAGTAGCCTGGGTCTTCTAAACCGATAACATCATCAGGTTCAATGAACAAGCGGACAATTAAATCAAGTGCTTGCTGCGTACCATTGACAATCAGCACTTGTTCTGGTAAAAAGTTCACAGCGCGAGAACGAGAGAGATATCGAGAAATAGCTTCCCGCAAAGGTTTGTATCCTAGAATATCCCTTGAGTAATCGAGCCATTGCAAATCAGAGCAACAGTGATGAGAAAGTAGCCTGCGCCACAGCTTGATAGGAAACTGCTCTAAAGCTGGTCGTCCGTAGCGGAAGTTAATCGCCATTTCAGGTTCAGGAATTCTGGGGACATCTTCTGTCTTAATTAAATAATCACCATACTTAGATAATTTGACTGGTGAACGAGTCATCTTTCCAGTTGATGGAATAGGCGCTGAACACAGTAAATCATCAGGAAGTTGAGTGCAAACAAAAGTACCAGAACCGACAACAGTTTGTATGTAGCCTTCACTCAAAAGTTGATCGTAGGTTTGAGTCACAGTCGTGCGAGAAATTCCTAAAGATTTGGCAAGCTGACGTGTGGAAGGAATGCGCCTTCCTGGTAATAACCTTCCGCCAAGAATGGCTTGACGTAGTTCTTCGTAAAGCTGTTGATGAAGTGGTAGAGGAGAATTACTATCCAGCGTAATGGCAAAATCCATACTTGCTGAGCTTTCAAAGTGGACTTATATCAAATCATAAAAGTGGCTCTTGTAAAAGACCACTATGGAGAATTACGCTGTTATTGTTGGAATTCAAAGTTCCTAAAAATGCTGATAGAAGGACAAATTAATATCAGAGAAGCAACTCCACAAGAAGACTCACTGATTGCAAAGCACTTTTACCAAATGTGGCAAGATATTGGCGTTCCTGATGACGCCATCAACCCTAACTGGCTTGAGATAACACTCCAGTTTATAGAACAGGCGCGTCGGGATTTGTTTTACAAAGCGTTTGTTGCAGAAGTTAATGGTGCAGTTGTTGTAGGTTCTGCAAGTTGTCAACTCTACTCAGGTTTAAACCCAAATGTTTTTATCCCAGAATACCGCAAATATGGATACATTTGGTGCGTTTACGTTGAGCCAGCTTATCGCAGACAAGGTATTGCTAAGCAATTAACCAGCACAACAGTTAACTATTTGAAAGCAGTAGGTTGTACGCGAGTGGTTCTTAACGCCTCTCCATCAGGTAAACCAGTGTATGAGCAACTTGGTTTTTCCAGTAGTAACGCCATGCATTTAGATTTGTAAAGTTACAAAACTCAATACTTACAGCAATTTTGTGCAATTGGAGTCCAAAAAGATGAGTACTTTAAATAATCAAATCAACCAGGAACAGTTCACTCCCACACAACGCACCTCAATTAAACGAGTTTCTCAGCGCGGTCATTATGAGCGTCAGCTTATCTATGAGATTTTAGATGAAGGGTTGATTTGTCATGTAGGATTTGTTGTAGATAACCAGCCGTTTGTCATTCCAACTGCTTACGGTCGTGTGGAAGACAAACTCTATATTCACGGTTCACCTGCAAGTCGGATGTTGCGTTCTCTGCTTACTGGTATCGAAGTTTGCGTAACAGTCACTTTGCTAGATGGTTTAGTACTGGCGCGTTCGGCGTTTCACCACTCTATGAACTACCGTTCTGTGGTTATATTTGGTACAGCTACCCTCGTGCAAGGTGCTGACGAAAAGCTAGAAGCACTGCGAGCTTTTACTGAGCATATTGTACCAGAGCGATGGGCAGAGGTTCGCCCACCCAATCGTCAAGAATTACAGGGAACTTTAGTGCTTTCCCTTCCGATTACAGAAGCATCTGCTAAAGTGCGGACAGGTCCACCACTGGATGATGAGGAAGATTATAGTTTATCTGTATGGGCAGGTGTTTTGCCTTTGCAAGTGGTTGCTGGTGATGCGATCGCCGATCCACGCTTGCATACAGGAATTACCCAACCAGATTACATACAAAATTATACACGTCTTTATGTGGAGTCTGAGTAGTAGTCAATACTGTAGGCGAAAATAAAACTTGTTTTGCTTGATTTTTCACCAATCGTCCATGTCCAATCGCACAACAGACAAGGTATCATCTGTGTAAAGGAAGAGCCTTGATCCCCTTTTTAGACCCTGAGAGTAACTAACTCTAAAGCCGGTGTAATCAAAAAACGGTCGAGAGATTTGTGTTTTTCAACAAGTTTGTAGATTGATAGGCGATATTTCTTTCCAAGCTTCTGATTCATTTGCAGCACACCAAAGGTCATATTTCTGCTGAAGATTTAACCAAAGTTCAGGAGTGGTTTGAAATGCTCTAGCCAATCGAAGCGCCATATTCGGTGTAATGCTTGCCTGTTCATTAACTATCTCAGATACAGTTTTACGAGATACATCAAGAATTTCGGCAAGTTCAGTGATTGTCATGTTAAGAGGTTCAAGGTATTGACGCTTGATTAATCCTCCCGGATGTCTGGGTTTTCTTTTAGTAATCATGATTTCAAATTTTAGTGGTAATCCTCGTAGTTTACGTCGTAAGCATCCCCATCCTGAAATGTAAAGGTGACACGCCAATTTTTGGAAACAGTAACTGACCATTCTCCTTTTCTGTCTCCTTGTAATTGATGAAGTCCAGAACCAGGGTATCGCATGTCCTGAATTTCAGAAGCTGCATCAAGTCTGTCAAGTATGTCTAAAAGCTTATCCGCAAAAGATGGGTTGATACCGCTTCTATCATCATCTTCAAAAAGCTTTTTTAGTCCTTTATGCTTTATAGTTTTAATCACATCCCTAATTGTAACCCTTAGGGTTACATCTGTCAAACGCCAAAATTCATTGTGAGGCGAGAAAAAATAGGGAAGCAAGGACTCACGTAAATCTCATCATATTCACTGAATAAATCTGACGGAATCAATCACTAATCCCGCCTGACACCATTGACAACTGGCTTAACTTCAGAAGGATCAGAAAATGGATCGGTTCCGCCACTCCAATTGAAGTCGCTAATTCGGAAACTTATACCACCTAATTCTTGCACTGGATTGTAACGCAAGGTAATTCCATAAGTGCGGCGACTATACTCTACGATGTAGTCGGTGCTGGTACGTGCCCCAGTGTCCAAGTTGATTGTTGTTTGAAAGCCAACCCGGAATGGACCGTAAATTTGCTGTACAATTTCACCACTAAATACTCTGTTATCAACAGAACGGTCAAATTTGAAAGGCGATAAGCCACTATTTAGACCTTGGGAGTAACTAACTCTAAAGGCGGTATAATCAAATAAGGGTCGAGAGAAATGACCAAACTGCCCTTCTAGACCAACCGTACCACTAAAGGTGTTTTGAGTATCACCACTGCTGTAATAACTAGTAGTACCAGTCAGCCCAGCAAAAGTTTGAACAAAGGGAACGACTGGGTTTGGTGTATATCGTAATCCCTCAGTGGGTGTCGGTGGTAATCCTTTTCCCCGCCAGAGTACAAAGCCTTTATTGAGAGCTGCACTCGCTTGCAGACGACTCAGTGAAATGCGATCATTATCTCGCTTAGGTTTGAGCAAGTCTTGGCGGTCTGTTTCAGCATCAATATATTGAGCACTGCCTTGATAGCTCAAAGTGACACCGCTGTTACCTAAAGGAATCACAGGAGAAGTAAGAATACCGCCAATACTACTCTGGACAGTTTGAAAGCCGAGGCTACCATTATAAAAGCGATCGCGATAACTATATTCAAATGTCGCCTTGTAGGGATTTTGATCACCTAATAACTGGCGCAGCTGCAAATTCGCCCGCAAATTGTTTTCTATATCCCCTAAGTCAAGACTCGTCAACAATGCAGAACCCGTTACAGTGGTTCGTGGACCCAAAGTAGAGTTTAATCTTGACTTGAAGCCAAACAGCGATACAACATTACCAATGTTACCAGTGACTGCTTTTTGAGCAAAAAATTCTGGTGCAATGCTAAATCTTGTCCCTTCTGTATTGATGAGTTGGAAGCTACGCTCAATAAACAAGCCGCCTCGCTTATCTCCATCAAAGCCAATAGATGCTATTGCAGGGGTAACGTCTCGCTTGTTACGGTCAATCACCTGCTCATCTTTGGGAATGGGTAGAGACGTTCGTTGATCCAAGACTAAACGTTGTCCCTGTGTCTTAATCCGGTCTCGTAAAGGTGTCTCTCGCGTCAGAGTCACTTTGTCTGCCCTGATGACTAACTCTGGAGGTGAAAAAGGATCGTTCGTCAGGCGGACATCTTTTGCTTCCCAACCTCGGGGATTAAAATCAACTCGTCCAGCTTCAAAACGTACTCGTCTGACTTGACCGCCTTGTTTTGGCACAGCTAGGTTATTCGCACCCCTTCTACCACCTACGTTAATGTTGAGTCCACCAGGACTGCTTGCTTGCAAAGGTTGATTTTCTATAATGCGATCGCTCAGAGGACGCGCTGGTGTTCCTCCCGCTGTGATGTCCGTGGGTAGGAAAGATAAATCTTGCCCTGCTGTTGGTAGGAAAATATCACCTCTGCCGTTTGTCAGTTCTCCATTATCTTGGACAAGGTTATAAGTAAAGCGCTCACCACGTAAAATTTGACCGCCCCGTGTTAAGGCAACATTTCCTTCTCCGACTGCAATCAAATTGTCTAAACTGACTTGCAGGCGATCGGCATCTACAACTGCTCCATCAAACCGCACAACCACATTACCTTCAGCGGTGACAATCCGCCGCTGCTCGTCATACTCCTGTCTATCAGAAGTCACTTCCACAATTCTTTCTCTGCCTGTCGGCGTTTTGGATGGTACAGTGGTTCCTGATGGTTGACTTTTTGGCTCAATTGTGCTGTCCGGTTGTCCGGTCGGTGCTGACTGATTTTGGGAATTTGGGGTGGGAGTGGACGGTTCAGTTGTTTGGTTGCGAGTCTTGAATTCTATTTGTACTGGTTGCTCAGTCCCTGATTTTTCTGTGAAAACGTTACCCTGATTTGGTGTTTGGGCTGTCTTAAGGTCGCGTCGCGTCTGGTTGTGAGATAAGTTCTCCAGTTTGGTGAGTGTTTGAGTAACTGGTTCTCCAGCAACGAATGTTTTAGTTGGTGCATTTGTACTGTCACCATTGGATGGATGAGAGGTTTCCGGCTGCTGTAGCGGATAACCGACTGAAACCTCACCCAATGAAGCTGCACTTTTAGAAGCGGTGATGGGAGAAAATTCAGGCGGTAAACTTTCCGGCTCATTTGGTGCGGCTAAAGTCTTAGCACTATAAATTAATGGCTTTTGCTCAGCAGTTTGGAGTGGAGGCGTTTCCTGTTGTCTTGCTGATTTCTCTTTATTTAGTGCTTTTGTGTCAGTCGTAACGACTGACATGGGATTTGCAGATTGTGAAGATTCGAGAATAGGAGGCGGTTCGGGCGGCGGAACTGGATGAGGCATAATCTAGCAGGAATCAAGCTAACAAACAGCCAATAAATAGCCGGAAGGACTTTATACATTGTGCCTTCCAGCTGTTGCCTTGGATCTAGATTAAGATTAAGGCAAGCCGCCCCGGAGGAGGACACGCTTTTGTATGAGAATAGCTCTGGGAGGTATTCCTATGCAGGCGACTGGCAAAAGAATTTCCCAATTTGAGCTAAGTGTCCTGTGGCGTATAATGTCGTCCGCCTTCCGGTAGTCGAAGAAAATTTGTCGCGCTTTTACTCGGAATCCTGACGACCAGGGTTACGAGCAGGGTCGTTCGACAAAAATCCAAAGACGAAAAGACTGACAAAGAAGGTAACAACTATATAAACAACGATTTTTAAAGTCAGCATTAGATATATCTCCTTCGGGTCTCTTGAAGCTTTCAGTGTCTGCGATGCACCAAAAGATAGCTCCTTTATCTTACCCAAATATTGTTCTCTTTTGAGAGAACACTGATAGTAGATGTCTAAACAGTTGCCTTGCGCCAAGTCGGTTGAGAGTCTTTTGCTTTGTTTCCAAGAAAACTTGGCAAATGATGTTAGCGCGCAACGAGTGTCCCAGTTGAGGGTTATCTGACGTTTTAATCTGTTCTATATTTACTGGACATCTTTGGACATCGGTCAATATTTCTTGCTTCAACCTGGGGAGTCGGCTCCTTCGGGTCCACAAGCGTTAAGTTCGGGGCGAACCGACCCTACTCCTTAATTTTAAGCGGTGAAACCGTTAATGTCTCTAGTTATGGTTAGACGTTTACTTGAGACAGATGTTTCCTACAGTCTCAACTTTTGACATCTTGGTAGGTTTCACAATGCCCTGAAATAAATTTTGGGCTTGTAGCTAAAGTCAGTTTTAACTTACTAAAACACTTATAAACATAGGTTTCTACCCGTTTTAACAAGTTTCAGCTATGAGCGAGAAATTTATTTCAAGGCAAGTCATTTAACCGACAGCAGAAAACTCTCGCTTGAAGAAAGCTTGTAATACTGTTTGGGCTATTTGAGGACTCGTCAAACTGATTTCTGCCTTAGATTGATTTGGTTCGGCATGTTCCACTAAATCATCTGGCACACCTATGCGTTTAACGGGAACAACGATGTCAGCATCTAACAGTGCTTCTGCAACTGCTGAACCGAAGCCGCCCATAACACAACCTTCTTCCAAGGTGACTACGCGCCCAATTTTCTCAGCCAATGGGAAAATTAATTCGGTATCTAGAGGTTTAGCAAAACGGGCATTAATCACAGTGGCTTCGATGCCATGTTCACTGAGAATTTCCGCAGCTTGCAGTGCCGTATTCACCATTGTGCCGTAACCTAGCATCAACACATCATCACCATTACGGAGAATTTCTGCTTTGCCGATTTCTAGGGCTTCCCAACCTTCTTCCATCAGGGGAACGCCGTAACCGTTACCGCGAGGGAAGCGCATGGCAATTGGTCCTGTGGTATGATTCACACCAGTGACTATCATTCGTTGCAGTTCTGCCTCATCTTTGGGTGCCATCAGTACCATGTTGGGAATGCAACGCAGGTAGGCAATGTCGTACATGCCTTGGTGAGTCGGACCATCAGCACCGACGATTCCCGCCCTGTCTAGACAGAAGAACACTGGCAGATTTTGGATACAAACATCGTGGATGATTTGATCGTAAGCGCGTTGCAAGAAGGTGGAGTAGATAGCGACGACAGGACGTATTCCGTCAGTTGCTAGTCCTGCAGCAAGGGTGACGGCGTGTTGTTCGGCAATACCGACATCAATATATTGATTGGGTAATTTGGCTTGCAGTTTGTCTAACCCTGTCCCTGTTGCCATTGCAGCGGTAATACCAATAATTTTGGGGTTTTGTTCGGCAAGTTTGACTAGGGTATGGGCAAAGACTTTGGAGTAAGCAGGGGGTTTAGGTTTACTGGAAGGAGCGGCTTTTCCAGTGGAGAGGTTGAAGGGGTTTTGGGCATGGTAGCCAACTTTGTCTAGTTCGGCAATTTCATAGCCTTTGCCCTTGACTGTTGCGACGTGTACCAAAACTGGTCCTGGGATTTGATGTGCTTGTTGGAAAGTCGCAATCAATTCCTCTAAATTATGCCCGTCCACAGGTCCCATGTAGGTAAAGCCGAGTTCTTCAAAAACTGCCCCTACTTTGGGAACAGCTAAGCGCTTCATCCCTTCTTTGATGCGCGCCAGTTCCGGAGAAAGGGATTCACCCACGAAAGGAATTTGCTTGAACTGTTCCTCAAAGTTATCTGTGAGAAACTGCATTGGAGGACTGAGGCGCATTTTGTTTAAGTAGCGGGGTATTGCGCCGACGTTGGGAGATATAGACATCTCGTTGTCGTTGAGGACAACAAGCAAGTTGGTTTTGGGCATGTGTCCAGCATGGTTGATGGCTTCTAATGCCATACCACCAGTCAGTGCACCATCACCGATGACAGCAGCAACTTTAAATTTTTCGCCTTTGATATCCCGCGCTAAAGCCATACCCAAAGCGGCAGAAATACTGGTAGAAGCGTGTCCTGCACCAAAGTGGTCAAACTTGCTTTCACCGCGCTTGAGATAACCAGCTATTCCATCTTTTTGCCGTAAAGTATGGAAGCGATCATAGCGCCCTGTAATCAGTTTGTGAGGATATGCTTGGTGTCCTACATCCCAAATGACTTTATCACGATCTAAGTCTAGCGTTTGGTAAAGCCCCAACGTCAACTCTACAACACCCAATCCCGGTCCCAGGTGTCCCCCAGTCGCTGCTACAGTTTGGAGATGTTTGTCTCGAATCTGATGGGCAATCTGTTGCAGTTGTCTAACTGATAAACCATGCAACTGGTTAGGATGGGTAATCTCACTCAAGTGCATATTGTAGTGTTTTCCTCTCTACTTTCTTCGTATTTTTGATTTTCCCACGCTCAGGTGAAGCAGTACCTCATACAGTCTCGCATTTATTTACCAAGACTGAAATTAAGGTACGGCAACAGTTGGAACGGAAATCAACACCTTTGCATTTACAAAGTTTTACGTAAATGCCCAGAGTCCTTAAAACAATGTATATGTTCACTTCAGGGAGAAGATTCTGGGTTATTATTACCTCCTGGAACTTCTGGTGTTTCGGCTTGTGGCTGTTGTCTTTGCAAATATTTACTTAATATATGAGCCATCTCCCCACGAGTCATGGGTTGTGAGGGTGAAAGATTGCCTTGTGTATCTGTATTGATGAATCCCTCAGTTGCTGCTGTGGCGATCGCCTTTTTTGCCCAACCCGGAATAGACGCTGCATCAGGATATTGGGAAAGTATTTCATTTACTGTTTGATCTGGAAACTGAAAGACTCCATATGCTTGAGCAAAAATCGCTAAAGCTTCAGCCCTGGTGATTCTTTGATTGGGAAAAAAAAGATTCCCGCGATAGCCTTTCATAATATCGGTTTTTAAGACTATCTGAATGTCATTAAACGCTGGATTGGAAGGAGGGACATCTGTCACTTTTACATTCTCCTTGGTGACGGCTTGTCGTTTCTCCAGATGAAAAGCTTTCACCAGAATAGAAGCTAATTCTGCCCGACTGAGCAAACGTTCTGGATAGAACTGTCCATCTGGATAGTTCGTCATCACTTTGGCAGCAACTACTCGTGCAATTGAGTTGGATGTTTTTTTAGTACTGGGTTTTTCTTGGGCAGAAACTATGTTAGGAACTAATTGCAATAGTGCGAGCAATGAAAGAGTACCTAGAAGCTGACGCATGATGACAACCGCTTTGAACTGCTACTGTGAATGCAAGAATTACCAACTTTGGTTTACCTGTTTGCGGAAAACACAGCAGATAATTAGACGAGCTTCTGTTTGGTAATGTTGCCTATACCGTTCTACAACACTAGGACAAAACTAGACAAAGTTAGACTTTGTTAGACACTGCCCAGATTGCTTCCTGTTTCATCCTGGAGATGTCGGCATCAAACCAGTCCACAGGCTTAAATTTGGATAGAACTTATCCTATTTATTGTGTTTTCTGAGAAACTTTGCTACTCTACCCCATTATTTTCGATCCTATTAAGGTTTCTGGTTTTTTCAACCGCCTTGTTACAGGTAGGATTACTCTTAAGAGTTTTGTTCAGGTTCTCAAGCCTTAAATTTTTCGCTCTTGTTTCGCGTTAACACTATTGTAGCACGTGGACAAATAGTCTAATAAAGTCTAACTTTGTCCAGCAATTAAGTTACAGTTCAAAACCCTAGAAAAATTCTCTCAAATCAAAACAACCACAACCAAATTGGCAGAGTCACCAGCAAAACCATAGAACCCATAGCCAATGCAGTGACAGCAAGGTCGCGGTCAAGATGAAAAGTTTCCGCAATCACCAGTGTAGCAAAAGCTGGAGGCATAGCCATTTGCAGGACAATCGCCCGTGCGGTTGTCCCAGTTAAACCAAAAAGTGGTAAAATACTACCTAAAATCAGTGGCACAATTAGCATTTTGATTCCTATGCTGATGCTTGCCCTTGGTAAACTGTGCCACGAAGTCAGTTTACTTAGTCGCATTCCAATAAGTACCAGAGATAAAGCAACACAACTCCAAGCAACTAACTCTAGCCAAAATTCCACTGGTGCAGGGATTTTTACCTCTCGAAATAGTAAGCCAAACCCAAAACTCCATAGATCTGGATTAATAATAATTGCCTTAATAACCTGCAAATGGCTATGAACACCACCACCAAAACGAGCTGCCAAGGCAACACCGAGTCCATAAGCCCCCAATGTTGTCCCCAGTAAATCATAAAACAACGCCCAAGCAAAGTATTGTGTACCAACTATTGACAGGGTAACGGGATAGCCAATATATCCTGTGTTACCCACCATTGCCGCTAAGATAAAACTGCCTTGAGTCGATTTGTGGGGAGCGGTATTTGTGAGATAAGCCTGTCCTTTAATTGCTGCAAGAGCGAAAAGTGCTCCTAATAAAATGGCTGAGTGGGCGATTGCCTACGGCAGAGCTTCGCTTAACGCTGGCGCAATCCAAATTTGTGCTGATAAGTCAGCCTTGCGTAAGAAGATGATAATACCTATCGGCACTCCTACCCAAAAAAGGAACTGTCCCAAACGGATAGGAACTGTCGTAGACAGCCTGCGTCCTAAAAGGTATCCTACTAGGACTAGGAACACTAACTTGAGATAGAGTTCTAGGAGGTTTGTCAAAATTAAACCGTAAGATGTAGATGCAAAATTTTACGTATTGCCTTCCCTTTTCTCCAGTTTACAATTTGTTATGATATTGAGCAAACGCAGGAGTTGAGCTTTGGATAATGCTGGGTTTTCCGAGAAACCGCAAAACAAACCATCTAGTTCCGGCGAAGATATTCCGGAAGCTTTGCGTGATACTCCTGATGCAGCAGCCAAGAAGGTCAGCATTCGCCCGTTGTTTTTAATCATTGGGGGAGTGGTGGGAGTTGTGTTGATAGCCGTTGTTAGCGGTTTTTTGTTTTTCGTTGTCACACCTAAAAAGACGAAGGATTCTCAGTCCCCCCCTGCTAGTTCAACTCCCGCAACTCCATCAAAATCGGGTAATTCAGCCACCTCAAAAGATAATACAGTTTTAGGTCATTTTGTTTACTCAGAAGCGCCTGAGTCTGAACTACAACCGATTTCTAATGATAGACGTATAAAAATGCGAAAAGCAGCCGCCCAAAAGTTTCTAGAAATGGCAGCAGCAGCGCGGAGTGCAGGTGTTGTATTAGTACCCGTTTCCGGTTTTCGCTCGATAAAAGAGCAAGAGCAGTTGTTTTTTGCCGTTGGTGCCCAGCGGAATCAGACTCCAGCGGAACGGGCTGCTGTTAGCGCTCCCCCTGGTCATAGCGAACATCACACAGGTTATGCTGTGGATGTTGGAGATGGGGCAGCACCAGCAACAAATCTCACGACCAACTTTGAAAAAACCAAGGCTTATCAATGGCTACAAGCTAATGCAGCACGTTTCAGCTTTGAGATCTCCTTTCCTAAAGACAATGCTCAAGGTGTGAGTTATGAACCTTGGCATTGGCGTTTTGTGGGCGATCGCGATAGCTTGGAAACTTTCTACAAAGCCAGAAATTTGAAACCTGCTCAGATCTCACAACAGGAAGAGTCGAGAAGTGGGGCCAGATGAGGGAGTGAGGAAGTGAGGGAACCACCAGACAATTTCGTAGCTTCCGTTATATAAATCCTGCTCAAACCTAATCAACACCTATCAAAGCTATTCAATTGGGTTTGAGTTTCGTTTACTTCCTGCTTCAATCTGGAGAAGTCGGCTTCAACCAGTCCACAGGCTTATACGGTCTAACTGACCGCGTTCTTCAAATTGATTGCCGCGTTTAAATCACGGTCAATCACGAAAGCACAATGACCACACTCAAACACTCTTTGAGATAGTGAGAGTGTTTCTTTTTTGGTTCCACAGTTAGAACAAGTCTTAGAACTAGGAAACCACCTATCAACCACAACCAGCTTTGAACCATACAGTTCGCACTTGTAAGTTAGCTGGCGACGAAATTCAAAGAAACTCATATCAGCTATCGCTTTGGCTAATTTGTGATTAGCCAACATTC
>NZ_QMEB01000146.1:0-14811 GCF_012912135.1 Brasilonema bromeliae SPC951
AAATAAGTTTATTAAAAATATCTAAAACTACATTAGGCTCAAATCACATCCAACAGGCATAAAATCAGTGCCTGACAGCTAGTCAAATATTCCTCATAAATGTTACAATTTTTAACAAAAGACCAATAAGAATAATGTTCAAGTGGTTACCTTCTATCTAACCGTAGATACTTGAGAAAAGGGGGAAAAACCTGTAACTTCTAGCAATAAGGAATAAAATTTCCAGACCATTAACCACCCTTGTTTATCGAGCGCAAAAGTCGTGAAATACAGCATGGGTTCCCAGTCTAACTGGGTGGACATCCAAAAAAGGCATCTATCAGCCCGCTTACCGTTCTGTCAAACCCGTCGATACCGAAGAGTAGTGCCATGAAGACCGCTCAGACAGCCACAGACCTCGTGCGGACTTACCTGCGTGAGATTGGCCGTGTGCCACTTTTATCCCATGAGGAGGAAATACATTATGGCAAACAGGTGCAACGTGCAACCATACTGCAGGAAGTAAGGGAGTCTCTTGCCATTCACTTGAGTCGTCAACCGACTCTAGAAGAGTGGGCAAAAGCGACAGAGTTAGAACCAAAAGAGTTGAATCAAGCAATTGCAGAGGGTGAAATTGCCAAGCGCAAGATGGTAGAAGCCAATTTGCGACTGGTTGTGTCTGTTGCTAAAAAGTACATCAAGCGCAACGTAGATTTACTCGACTTGATTCAAGAAGGTAGCATAGGGATGCAGCGGGGTGTAGAAAAGTTTGACCCGACCAAAGGATACAGGTTTTCAACCTATGCGTATTGGTGGATTCGTCAAGCTATTACTCGGGCGATCGCCGAAAAAGGTCGCACCATCCGCTTGCCGATCCACATAACAGAAAAATTAAATAAAATCAAGAAAGCACAGCGACAACTCTCTCAGAACCTAGGAAGAGCCCCCACAGCTTTGGAGTTAGCTCAAGAATTAGAATTGACTCCCAGACAAGTCCGAGAATATATGGAAAAAGCGCGTGTACCGCTATCTTTGGATTTGCGGTTGGGAGATAACTACGATACAGAACTAGGGGAAATGTTGGAGGATCCAGGAGTTTCTCCAGAAGAATTTGTTGCCCAATCTTCCCTATCATTTGATTTAGAGCGTCTCATGGGAGAACTGACTCCACAACAAAGGGAAGTCATATCTCTGCGCTTTGGTTTAAATGATGGGCAAGCCCATACTCTGGCGAGTATCGGTCAACTCCTCAGCATTAGCCGTGAACGAGTGCGGCAAATTGAGCGGGAAGCCTTAACTAAACTGCGTAAAGTCAAAGCCGAGATAAATGAATATCTAGCTAGTTAGTTAGTCATTTGTCATTTGTCATTTGTCATTCACCAATGACAAATGACAAAAAACAGCTTCTGCTTGCTGTAATGTACGACAAATAACAATTAGGTGAAACAATCCGTTGCTTTTGGTACGGTTACACTCACTCCCCCATTGTAACTAAGCTGTTACATTAGTCCGTAGGAATACAAAAAAGCTAAAGTGTTGTCTTACAGACGAAAGATATTTACGGCGCAAGTCATATCGACCGCAGTTATAGTAGTCAAGGAGATATAACGTGAGTAACCCATCCAATCGAGTTTCAGAATCAGAATTTTTTCATAGTGAGCCAGAAACTGGTGACTTGCTGTGGCAGTATGTAAAATCACTAAGTCCAGAAACAGTCACCCAGTTATCTAAACCCAGTTCCCCCGAAGTGTTTCAAGTCATGGAGCGCAATATTGTAGGGCTTTTGGGTAACCTACCTTCTGAACACTTTGGTGTCAGCATCACCACCAGCAGAGAAAGTTTGGGTCGTCTTCTTGCTTCTGCTATGATCAGCGGTTATTTCCTACGTAATGCTGAACAGAGAATGAACTTTGAAGTAGCACTGCAGGGTTCGGAAACCAACAATAGTGATGCTGGTTAGTGGTTTGTGCTGAAAAACAAAAAAATATTGCAATTCACTATACAATACAGACTCGGCAAACATTAAGATAGTTTGCCGAGTTTTGTTATGAGTTATTAGTTTTTTTCCCACCTCTGCCACTCTCTTAAAAACAAACATGAGTGAAACTGCTGTTCTACCTCATAAAATCATTGGCGTTGCTGTCATTTGGAACGATCAGGGACAAATTCTCATTGATCGCCGTCGTTCGGAAGGTTTGATGGGTGGTTTCTGGGAATTTCCTGGAGGTAAAGTTGAAAGGAGTGAAAGTATCCAAGAGTGTATCAGACGGGAAATTTCTGAAGAACTAGCAATACAAATTGAAGTGCGAGAGCATTTAATCACTATCGACCACACCTATACGCACTTGCACGTAACCCTCATAGTACATCATTGCCGCTATGTGGCAGGTGTTCCTCAACCAATTGAATGTGAAGAAATTCGTTGGGTTAGTTTGGATGAACTAGAAAGTTATACTTTTCCTGAGGCAAATAGTCAAATTATTGCTGTTTTACAATCACCGTAAAGTTCTTCCAGCAAGATTCCCAACGACTGCAATCAATTCAGCAGGCTCAACAGGTTTTGGTAGGTATATCTCGAAACCAGCTAAAAGTGCTTGTCTACGATCCTCTGCTCGGGCATAAGCAGTAACAGCAGCAGTTGGAATGTGTTTGCCAATTTTGGTTTCTAAGTTTCTCAACTTCTGAACAAGCGAGTAACCATTTTCTTCTGGCATCCCGATATCACTGACTATAACATCTGGTGGGAAAAGTTCAATGATATTGAGTGCCTCGCTCACTGAACCAACTGCGGTTACACTAGCTCCAACCCCCTCCAACACGATGGTTAGCAAATCACGCGCATCTGTCTCATCATCAACGACTAGCACTTGTATGCCATCCAAGGAAGAGGAGTTTGAGGAGGAGCAAGTTTTCTTTGCCATTTCTCCTTCTCCTTTGACTTTCAAAAACGGCAGTTTGAGCGTAAACGTGCTACCTTTTCCTAATCCTAAACTTGTCGCATAGATAGTACCGCCGTGAAGTTCAACGAGATTACGGACAATTGCGAGTCCTAGTCCAAGTCCAGTTTGCTTGCGAGTATTGCTACTATCCGCTTGACGGAAGCTGTCAAATATGTATGGCAGAAATTCTGTGCTGATGCCTTGACCGTTATCACTTACGCTTAGCTCTTCTAGCGAAAGTGGCAAGTTAATTGCCACAGATGCTTGCACCAGTGCCCACAATTGATTCGCATCTTGCCCAGAACTACACATTGCTTTCCAACCTCAACTAACTTGACCACATTGGTTTATTGCTAGGTAAGTTCAACATAAACCCGACCTGAGACGGTAAAGCGGTTATACTGCTTAACTACCAAGCGCATTCAGTCAGTAAATATATTTAATTTGTTCACATAACTTTGCAAAATGTCAATAATTATTAAAGAAATCTTAAGTAGAATGACTCAATATACAATGTCTTTGAATTTGTCTAGTTACACATCTGCCGTGAGGATGAGGCTGAGGGGGAAGGTAGAGCAGTAAGGTGATCGAGAGTTCAGGGGAGTAGGAATGTCTGAAATATTAGTTAATTCGGATACACTGGTAACGTAAAATGGAACCATGCTCCACCATGAGGGGCTGTCTCTACCCAGATTTGACCGTAGTGCGCCAGGACAATGCGCTGGCATAAACACAGACCAATTCCGTAGCCTTCTTTACCTTGATCACGCTCTAGGCGGTAGTGATTTTCAAAGATGCGATCGCGGTTGTCTTCAGGTATACCAGGACCAGTATCGCTAATACTAAATTGAATTTTTTGGCTAGTACGGTGAAGTCCACAAACACTGATGTCCCCACCTTCGGGTGTGTATTTGATAGCATTATCCAGCAAGTTTATCAGCACCTGCCGTATGCGTTCTGGATCTGCATAAACATTGGGTAAGTCTTTGGGAATGTCTTTGTTTACCTTGTGAGATTTGGCGGTGTAGCGATCGCGCAATTCCTCTAGAACCTCAAGACAAAGTTTGCCGATGTCTACCTTTTGCGGTTGAATAAAAAATTCCCTGTCTTTACCATGACCTACCCGTAAAAGGTCAGTAATCATACGGTCTATTATTTTTGTTTGGCTACGGGCTTGCTTAAACAAATGCACCGTCATTTTTGGTGTAAGACGCTCAAATTCACCTTTTTCTATGTTGTAATTAGATTGTAAAGTGTCTATGGCGATAGAAGCTGCAGTTAGCGGATTGCGGAGGTCATGAGCTAACATAGCTATCACCCGGTCTTTAAACTGGATCTGCTCCTGGAGTTTCTCTTTTTCCTGTTTGAGGCGAAAGACTTCATCTGAGAGTCTCATGAGTTCGGCTGAAACAGCAACAGAACGGATAGAGGACTTGAGTTCTTTGACACGACCGTTCTCATCATGTTCGTGTAAATCACTCTCTAATTGTAAGTAGGCATCCATAGCGGCTTGCCACCGGGGCCACCAAGCTTTCAGTTGACCAGTGATGTTACTACCAGCCAAAATTTCCCTTGGCTCTGGATGAACTTTGATTAAAGCTGGCGTTGCTACCAGTTTAAAATGTTCCGCCAAATAGGGTTGTTGACCAACATCAACAATTTGAAGTTCAAAATCGTAGTCAGCTTCCAACTCTTTTAAGTAAGAGCGAATTCGCTGTACTTGTTGTTTGGACTTTGGTCGTCCATCGACAAAAAGTAACAGCTGTAGTGGAGCATCAGAAGAAATAGGCTGATCCTGGGAAACTTGCATGTAATCGTGTTTCAGCACTGGTAACAAACCGACGACGCTTTACAGAAAATACAAATTGACTGGCGGTTGTCGATGGAATAGTCGTTCTGTTTTTTTTATTTAAGATCTATTTTAGATTTTCCCGACTCCTAACCTATATAGGTTTTTAAAATCAGATCAATTGTTTTTTGCGTTTTGGTTCCTTTGGAGATGAAAATTCCTCCAGGAAAGGGACTTCCAACTGAAGCTGGGTTGCAATCTTGGTGTTCATAAATCATTAGTCAAATCCAAATGAAAGTTTTTCTAGGACTGCTGCATGACGACCGAAAATTCTTTCAAGCACCAGTACAACAGTCCGGAAGCTTCCCGTCATTTATCACCTTCTGCAAAAAGTTTCTTGTCGATAAACCATTAGTTCGGTGCAACTGAATGATGCACCACCAACAAAAGCTTAGGCAACTCATACCCAAAGCTACAACAGCATTCCCTTTGTGAAACGAAATCTCAAGACCTGAAGGAAACCGCAGAGGCGTTACACTACTTTATCTACAACCTCGACCCTTAAGAACAGCGTTGCTTATGCCAACTCTCTTCAAAGTCCAACACTGAAGTTTTCCAAGTGTTGCCATATTCAGCTTATATTTATTCAATAGAGACGATCCAAAATTGGCTGCCTAGGAAAGTTTGTAAGCCGTCTAGGACGGACACTTTACCCAATCGCCTTTTTGGAGGGCTGCCGTTTGCGCTATTTTGATTCTGCTCTTGAGTGAGGTAAATAAGAGATTTACTTTCAGCTTAACACTAATGGTAGTTGATGATAACCACCATGACTTGCCTGATAAAGTTCTCCAAGGTTCTTGAATAGCCACAAGGTGACTCAGTGCGTGCAATTCTCAGACATTGTTCGTTGCAACTTTTATGAGTCCTAAGTTGGTGCCTTCTTCCCATAGTCTTTTGCTAGTGTAGGAATTGACACTCGAATTGTAATTGCTTGTGGTGCGCTCTAAACATCCAGTTGTATTAGTGAGTTTGGCTGTTTTACTCACCTGTTTGACAGCCTGTGCCAACAGTCCATCTGCCAAAAACATTGAGCAGTCTTTGGGGGCTGACCCCAAACTAAAGAATAACCCAGTCACCTTTGGCGCTCAAGAGGTACGCAGTAGCCAACAACTACAAACTCCTCAGGCGACAGTTCAATTACCAACTGATTTTCCCAAAGACATCCCGTTGTATCCTAATGCCACCCTACAAGAGGTGACACCATCAAGCAGTGAGAATCCCAGTGTATCCAGTCGCTGGCTAAGTTCTGACCCTAGCAATGTTATTACTAGCTATTATCGCCAACAGTTTCAGGCAAACAACTGGCAGATTGTGCAAGGAGCTTCCACAGATGAGCCGAAAAGTTCTTTTGAGGTGCGGCGCAATGATATACAATTAAAAGTCTCTATTCAACCGAAAACAGTTACCAACGCTGCACCCAACCAACCACAAACATCCACTGAAATACAAATTTCATACTCACCATTATCCACTACTACAGCACAAGCTAACCCAACTCCAACTCCTCAAGCTACTGACAAAACTGTGCAATCTGGTGAGTCACAGTTTGTTGGCCCGGTGCCATCACAAGACTCGACAGCACAACCAAATGCTACATTAGAGAGTAAAAACCCTACACCCAATGCCAGTTCCCTGCCCAAATCTCAAGAATTGAGCGATTTGAACAAAGTACCTCAAGAATTTCGACAATACATTCAAGATTTGGCAGCGTTAGGAGTTTTCAATGTAGAATCAAATGCGCTTAAGGGCAATGGTACCACAACCAACCAGTTTGAACCAGCTAAAGTGGTGACTCATCGGCAATTTGCCCATTGGTTAGTTGCTGCGAACAATGCGATGTATGCCAATAAGCAAGCATTGCAGATTCGCTTGGCATCAGAAAGTTCTCAACCAACATTTCGGGATGTACCAAAAACTGATCCTGATTTTCGGGCAATTCAGGGATTAGCCGAAGCCGGATTAATTCCCAGTTCTCTATCTGGAGATTCCACCGCTGTTTTGTTTCAACCTGATTCACCTTTAACACGGGAGCAGTTGATTCTTTGGAAAATTCCCCTTGACATACGTCAAGCTTTACCCTCTGCTTCAATAGATGCCGTTAAACAAACTTGGGGTTTTCAAGATGCTGGGAAAATTGACCCGAAAGCATTACGAGCAGTTCTAGCAGATTTCCAAAGTGGTGAAAAATCAAATATTCGTCGAGTTTTTGGCTATACAACGCTGTTTCAACCCAAGAAACCAGTAACCCGAACTGAGGCGGCTGCTGTTTTATGGTATTTCGGTACTCAAGGCGAAGGAATATCCGCTCAGGAAGCATTGAAGTTAGCAGGTTCGCCAAGCCAGTAGCTTTTTTGTGCAATGAAGTTAATTTATAGTCAGATTCCCGACTTCGCAGAAGTTGTCGGGAATTTTGCAGCTTGGTTGGTGTATCATAAAAAGCCTGTAGAGACGTTGCATGCAACGTCTCTACAACCCACCAGAATTAATGCGACAAAGCACTAGGTACAAAATGTGGAATACGATTGTAGACTAGCCCACTAACTCGCTACTTCAGCCATTTCAATAATGCGCCCTTCATAGTCCTTAACCAGAAAATTCAATGGCTTCTCGCTGCGAATCTTGAATTTCAAACCCCGTGTTTCCACTCGCATTAAAATCATTTCTAGGCAATCGCGGTCAAAGCAAACGTGGCGTTGCTGATTTTTACTGCCTAAACTCGCTCCCATAATAATGTGCAGCTGAGTATTTTTCTTTAGCTGATACCAAAGCCCCTCGCTAGCATTGCTCATTCTGCTTCCGGAAAAGGAGGGACTGCTAGATAGGTAAAGCGGATCAACTCCCGTTGCACCTAAAGTTTGCTCGTAGTTGTAATAGTAGTGTAAAGGCACATCAGCCGCTGGCAAATCTAGCAGTCCTTCATACAACTGTCGTGCTACCTCCATATCTGACACCATGACAGTATGTACTTTTGGGGCACTGGTAAGAAACATCCACATGGCACCAGCGTAGGCTGCTAGTAGCATCACCATGATGCCTTGAGTGGAGAAAAGACTATCTAACGGCAGGGATGGCAAAAAAGAACCTAGGATGAAAGGCTCGATCTGGAACTGTGACATGCTAACTGCTATAACCATGAATAATCAGCTAATGTATAAACAGATTCGCTCAATAGCTTTTAACTTTAAGTCTATGTTTCTAGTGTATCAAGACCCATAAAATATGACTCCTAAATCTCAAATTCTACCAGCCAGCAACTCTGATGAGTCTAGTAATATGGGAAGCATAACAGAAGGTTCCCCTAAAATCTACCTGTAGCAGTCACACAGCCAGTACCCCATCAATACGTATGATGTAAAAATATAAACAATTCTATGCCTGCGGCACGCCCTCCGGGCGAGTTCCCTTCGGGAACGCTGAGTCCCAAGGGGAGCCACTGCGGTCTTGGGGTTTCACGCCAGGTGCTTTAAGCGGGGGAACCCCGCCAACGCACTGGCTCCCCAAGTGGAGCAAGTGGCGTGACACGCTGCGCGTTAGCCCTCTGGGCGTGCGCAAAGCGCATACGCGATCGCAACCAGACCATTTAGCAGAGAATTGAATCATTGATGAACACGCAAATTTTCTGCTCAAAGCGCGTTTGCACCCAGTTACCCATTGTTCCAGTTTTATTCAAAAAACGTTCCTATCACTCATTAATTCGTCATTCGGATGGTGCAAATTCCTTATTTCGCGGAAGCTCATCACCCATTAATAAAGTCACTCTTCTATCACAGTGACACTGAACTGCTGACTCTTGTTCAGCAAAACCCGGATTCAGGTAGATACTTCACAGCGATTTTTTGTCGCTATAACCCGATAGTCTACACCTTGATTCGGCATTCAGCGCGATCGCCTGTGCAAGCTGATTATCTTTTTGCACTGACTTGGCGACATATTTACAACGAACTCTGTGGACTTGATTTAAACAGCAGTCAGTTTACTAAAGACGGTCTGAATGTGCAAAACTGGCTGATTAATATGACAGCTTACTGTATTAACGAGATTCAACTCCCTCCAACAGAAGCAATTCATTATTCTCTCAAGACGACTTCTCCACCATTGTTGTGTTATGTAGAACAAGCATTAGATCAATTGCCGCCCATTTTGCGATTGATGGTTTTGATGTCTCAAACCTTCCGTTGGAGCGAAACTAGAATTGCTGCTTACCTGCAAGCTGAAGGAGAAACTATCAACCCAAACGAAATAGTCCATTTTCTTCAAGAAGGTTATCGTATGATGGAAGAGAAATTACCAACAGATATCCGTGCCATCTACTTAGGTGAAAATCTTATTCAACCTGGGGCTGCGTAGAAACGCGGTTTAATATGTTTTAGAAAAGCAGATGGCAGCCATTTATCTACTTAGCAAATGGCTGCCTAATTAAATGAAAATTGCAAAAGTCTAATTCAAAAAGACCCTACCATCTTCTCGAATTCTAACTACACCCTGCTTATCATTAGCATTCCTTTGTTCACTCAAAGAAAGCTCTATCATTCCTGATTCGGTAGATGTTGGAGTGACTTTTACGAAACCATTATCTTGACGAATGGTGCTGATACTCACAGGGAGTGGCAGGTTTTGCAGTACAATTTCTTGACCACCAGAAAGAGTCCGCTGCCCTGTGTACCCGATTGCTTCATAATTGATTCGAGCATTTGTATTATTTTTGAGTCTTACAGAGACTTTGCCGTTGGCTGGAGTAACCAAAGCAATTGGGGCTTGGTTTTGTTCTGGTAAAGGAGGTACTATGACTGAATTTTGTCTTTGTTGACTGCTGGGGTTACTTTGAGATTGAGAGTATGTCCTAGCGGTATAGTTACCTGTCGGTCCTTGACTGCTGTAAGTCCGAACCTCCGATGATGAGCTGTTCATGTCTTGTCCGGAACTCATCGTCGTGGACTGTGTTTGGCTGCTGTAACTTTCGGAGCTATTATCAGAACGGTTGTTGTATGGTGTTTCACCACCTACACCCTGCCTTATTTGTTCTTGTGTTGGTGTTGGTTCATTAGAAACACTCCCTGGAGTCAGACGTCCTTGCTGTTCTAGTTGTCGAGTGATCGCGTTGGGTGGACATCCTTGGGGAACCAAGACTCTAGTGTTGTGAGGTTCTTGGTAGAAAATACTGGGACAGGGGTTAGTTTTGGAGTTAGTTTGTTGGCGAGGTTGCTGAAGTACAGATTGCTGAGCCATTGCTTGAGGAATTGCTGGCAAGCCAATCAGTAATCCACCACAAATGACTCCTAAAAATTTAGCAGAGCGACTGAGTTTTTCGTATTGCTGGTTCATAGTGACCTCCTATGTAAATGCTTGAAATCTTTGAATAACATCAAAACTTTTGCAACAAGCAGATTCTTTGAGGCAACATAGAAGACGGTTTACTTGTTGCTATGCTTGCTTTTTAAAGGTTTTTAAGATTTAATAATAAGAATATAACAATTACTAACTAATTCGTACTCTAACTATAGGCATGAAAATTTGTAGCAGGCGAGATAGACTTTTCTGCCACCAGTATTAGAGAAATAGGTATGTTGAGACAGAGTGTCAAGTTATGCATCCCCTGGCAGAGCCAGGGAACGAGGAAGTTATGCCTCTTCCCAAAGTTGGCGAACCTTATCAGGTAACCAACTAGCAATTTCTTGAATTCTTTCTGGAGACAATTCTTCTTTCGTTGCAGAGAATACAGCTTTCACAACTTCTTCTCTGTCTACATTGGGTTGCAATCCACCTTCATTCGCAACCCGGAATAAAAAGCGGTCGGAATCAATCTTAAAAATTCCAGGGCCTTGCCAAGGTGGACGAATACGACTCAAGAAACCCACAATTGGATTTGTATCTTTCCAAAGCTCTACAATATCATTTTGCAGCGCTTTCTCATCAGTGATTTCAGCTGGCTTATTTTCTAGTTCTTCGGCGACTCGGTCTGCAGCTTCGGTGGTCATGAGGTCACGCATCACACGGAAAACGACTTCGGTAATGTCCCTAGCGTCGTAGATATCCCCTAGCTTACCATTGGCTTTTACCTTCTCTAAAAAAGGTATATCTTTTGAGTCGATAGGAGATGATTGTTTTTCATCTAAAGATTTTGGAGTGTTTGTCATTCATCCTCCTCAAAGCATTGGTTTTTTATAATTGCTAATGCTAGAAGCGAATTTTTCAAAATGAAATGTAGCAATTTGTAGAACTACTTAGAAATACCTTAGAAGTAGTCATGTCAAATTGCTAGAACTTTTTTTTAGTTCACTTCATCAAGCATTGCCATTAACTTATTAGGTAAAGATACTTCCCTACATCTGTCACAGGAAACACCCCTACATCTGTCATAAGAAACATTTGGTGAAGTACCCCTTTTTAGGGGACAATGCGTCGGCGGATGGGGAATTTCGCGGAAATGCGTTAAAAATCAAAAGTAACGGGTAAAGTAACGCTGACAGTAGTTCCGATGCCTTGAGTGCTTTCTACTTGAATTTGACCTTGGTGGCTTTCGACTATGGCTTGGGCGATCGCCAGTCCCAATCCTGAACCAGTCGCATTTTGTGTTGCTGTACCTTTCGCCGTGTGAGTACGCGCTGGATCTACCCGATAAAAACGGTCAAATAAACGGGGTAGCGCCTCAGGAGGGATACCAATTCCAGTGTCTTTCACCTTAAACAGCAAGTAGGCAGAGTTGTAACGTAGTCCAGAAACACGATTTGTTGCCTCATTACGTGCTAGTTCCACATTTACGCATCCTCCAGCAGGAGTATATTGCAAGGCATTGCCAATCAAATTTGTGAACAGCCGTACCAGTTGATCCCAGTTGCCAACAACTGTAAACCAATTGTCCAGTAATTCAGGATCGGTTTCGCAAGCAGGAGGATCAATCAAATCTAGAGAGAAAGTAATATTTTTTTCTGTAGCTAACAGTTGTTGTTCTTCAACTACTTCCATTAACAAAGCGTCAACAGGACAAGGAGAAAAAATTTCTTTGCTGATACCACTATCTTGTCTGGCGAGAAATAATAAATCGTTGACTAACTTGCCTAAACGTTGCGTGAGGCGTTCTACCACTTTTAATTGTTGTCGATAGTGCGATGAAATAGAATTGTCTACCTCAGCTAATTCCAAATCAGTTAGGGCGACTTGCACATTCGTTTGAATCAAGGTAATTGGACTTCTTAATTCGTGAGAAGCATCAGCAGTAAACTGTTTGAGACGTTGATAGGATTCATGTACTGGTTCCATTGCTTTACCTGAAAGAAACCAGCCACTTGCTCCGACGGAAAATACCATCAATCCAATACCCAGTGCTAAATCAAAAATCAACTGACGACTGGGTTTTGTGACTTCAAACCACGGATGACTAACACGTAAATATCCTAATACCTGCCGACCAACTTGTACCCGTTCTGTCACTTGTCTCAGCAAGAGTTGAGAAGTGGGAAAAGTAAATTCCTCCTTGTCGCCTTGTCGCCTTGTCGCCTTGTCCCCCTTGTCCCCCATGTTCTCTTTCCTCACAACTTTGACAGTCTCACCCATTCGATTGAAGTGCAGTGGAATATTGAGGGGTTGTGAGAAAGTAGACCAAAGTAATTCACCAGTGGGGCTAAACCATTCAAGATCGATGCGGTCATCTTCTGCGGTGTCAGTATTGTCGCGAAAACTGGCTTCTACGTTTACACGGAATTGACCATTATCTGACTTAACAGGTTCGATGACGAGCGATCGCTCTACCACTTCCACCACATGATTCAAAGTATCATCAATCCGCTCAATCAATGTACTACGCACATACAAATACACCCCACTTGCAAACAGCAGCAGTAACACAGCTGTCACAGCAGTGTACCACAGGGCAAGACGGCGACGAGTAGCTTGAAACATATCTGATAAATGACTGACTCTTGCATAAGATCCTCGCTCAAAATTTACCGAAAATATGCAATTTGAATGTGTTTTAGTTTATGAAAGTGTATATTGACTAACCTGACTCAGCCACAATGCAGCGAAAGCTAGAAAAACTAGAGCGTCAACAGTACCAATGTTTACAGAAAGCACTACTCAGTGCGTTTCCTCATCGAACAAAACTAGAGCAGATGGTTCGCTTCGGATTAGATGAGAATCTGGAGGAGATCGCAACAGGTGAAAATTATGGGGATGTCGTCTTCAAACTGATTGAATGGGCAGAAACTAATGGAAATCTGGAAAACTTCCTAATTGCTGCACGTAATAAAGACTGTGAGGGTAATCCCGGTAACCTACAGTTGAAAAGAATTTGTAAAGAACTATTGCAAGCGCAGACTACAACAAAACAATCCCACAGATTGATGAATCCATGTAAATTTGACTTGGGCGAATTAATTAGAAGCTGTTTGAACATATTAGAAGACAAGCAGGGACTTGTTGGACTAGCTGTTCCCTATAATCAAGATCCTTTTTTGATATACTTCTGTGAACGTCTGAAGGAAAGAATTGGGAAAAGTCACACTGATAACAAACAGCCTTTGACATTGGATAATTATCGCACTTCTGTGGACACGGCAGTAATGACAATGAAACGATACAAACGACTTCTACAAAAGGGGGATGTCATTTGTCCAATTCGAGTTGCTGTGTCTGACCCCAATTCAAGTCATGAATTTTGGAAAAAAGTTTCGGCTGAATTTCAAGAGCCTCAAAACTTTTCTGAACACCGCTTGATCATAATTATGGTCAGCAGTGAATGCAAATTTTTTCCACAAGGTGTCACTCAGATAACACCTCCGCAGTTCACGAAAGCAGATGCTCATGAATGGATTCTTGAGGTGACAGACAATTTGGGATGGAGAGAAGAAGATAGAAATAAGTGGAAGCGATATATGATTGATGAATGTTTTGAGAGTGAATGCTTAAATACTAGGTTAGTTTATGAGCATTTAGAGTACGCTATTAAACTTTTGCAACAAAACCATACAGCAGAAACTTTTCTACAAGAACTTAAGCAAGCAAATTATTGAGGCTGATGTCAAAGCGTTCTGTTGATACCTCTACCAAGTACTCCACCATAGCTTACGAATCCTTGCCAGACTCTCTTGAAGTCGAAGATTCTGAAGTAGATCCCGTATCTGAGAAAGACCCTCCAAAAAAGAAGATATACAAGGAACCCTACTTACCTGACAAAAAACTGGCGGAAGCGGTTGATTTGGCGATCGCCCTAGGTCGCCCCTTACTGTTACAAGGCGAACCTGGTTGTGGGAAAACACGTTTAGCGTATGCTGTCGCTTATGCTTTGGGCTTACCTTTGGAAGTCAGTTATATCAAGTCTACTAGTCGTGCCCAGGATTTACTTTACACTTACGATGCTGTCAATCGCCTTTATGATGCTCAGCTAGGGGCTGATGGACCTTGCAAAAATGGTATACCTCTAAGTCGAGACATTGGTAACTATATTCGTTTAGGTCCTTTGGGAAGAGCGATCGCCCGCGCTCAATATGAGCGTCGTTCAGTCGTGCTGATAGACGAAATTGACAAAGCTGATCTCGACTTTCCCAATGATTTGTTATGGGAGTTGGATCGGTTGGAGTTTCGAGTCACTGAAGCTCCAGATATATATTACGCTGTTGGCGACAACCCAGCATTACGCCCAATCGTGTTTGTCACGCACAATGAAGAAAAAGCATTACCAACAGCGTTTTTGCGCCGCTGCATTTTTCACTACGTGGAATTTCCCCAAACAGAAGAACTTTTGCAACAGGTTTTAGCAACCCACGAGATTTCTAATCAACAATTGAGCGAAAAAGCGATCAAAGTTTTGTTAAAGCTTCGCGGACTCGACTTAAGCAAACGACCGGGTTTGAGTGAACTGCTGGATTGGGTGGGTTATTTGGAAGCGGTAAAAACTCCGGTAGAGGAACTTGACAAATTGCCGTATTTAGGAACATTGCTCAAACAAGAGAGTGATCGCCAACGCGCAATCACGGAGTATCCCAAACAGTGAAGCAACCCAAGTTACCCGCGTTTCTCTGGGAGTTATTTCAAAAGCTACGCCGTCGT
>NZ_QMEB01000146.1:14821-16177 GCF_012912135.1 Brasilonema bromeliae SPC951
GCAACCCAAGTTACCCGCGTTTCTCTGGGAGTTATTTCAAAAGCTACGCCGTCGTTTGTTTCCACTCACACCAGATGATTATGAAACGAAGCAACCCAAGTTACCCGCGTTTCTCTGGGAGTTATTTCAAAAGCTACGCCGTCGTGGGTTTCCACTCACACCTGATGATTATGAAACGCTGCGACAGTCCTTGCAAGCTGGGTTCGGTTGGACATCACAAGAAGCACTGCGGGATTTGTGCAATTCCCTCTGGGCGAAGTCGCGCCAAGAGCAGGAAATTCTCACTGCGCTGTTTAACCAACTTGCACCAAAGAACGAAGATTGGCAATTGTCTTCTGTGCAAGTGGAAAAAGATTTTGATGCCACACACTCATCAAACAAAGAGCAGCATCAAAACGTTCCGGAGCATCAAGAGCATGACGAGATTGTAACCGAATCTTGTAGCGGCTTACCTCCCATTTCTTTGAAAGATGTGCAACTTTCGGAACGTCGGTTTATCTTTGTACCGCAGTTCCCATTAACCTATCGAGAAGTCGCTCAAACTTGGCGGCGGTTACGGCGTCCCGTGCGGGTGGGACCAGCAACAGAACTGGATGTTGAACTCACAATTGCGCGTCGTTGTCAACAGGGAGTTACAGCTTCTGTTGTGTTAAAACCGAGACACCGCAACGTTGCGCGGTTACTTTTGCTTGTGGATCGTCAGGGTTCCATGACTCCTTTCCATCGCTTTTGTGAAGAAGTTTGCACAGCAATTCAACTAGCAGGGAGATTGGAAGAGACAGCAATTTATTACTTTCACAACGTTCCTGCTGAAGGAGCGGATGAGCAAGTGCTAGAACCTCTGGGCAAAGAACTCTTTCCAGTTCTTGATTCCATTTTGCCTGAGATAACTCCCCTCAAAACAGGTTATCTCTACGAAGATTCTGATTTGCTCTCTCCTATTGCGTTGGAGGAAGTTCTCCAGAAACATGCCAGTGATGCATTCGTGGTGATGATGAGTGATGCTGGTGCTGTGCGTAAATACTACAATGTCGTGCGTCTGTTAGATACCATCTCTTTTATCAAAGCACTCCGCGCTTATACTTTAAACTATGTTTGGCTCAATCCCCTGCCTAAGTCATATTGGAAAGATAACACCGCCGCCCAGATTGCACGCCATGTGCCGATGTTTCCTTTGAATCGGGAGGGCATCCAGCAGGCGGTGAATGTGCTACGTGGACAGCAATATATAATTGAGAAACCTCTTTAAGTAGGAGAATATAATTGAACATAACTATGTCATTGCGAGTGGAACGCAGTGGAACGAAGCAATCCCAAACCCTTGTGATATCATGTCCGGTGGATTAGTTGTGATTC
>NZ_QMEB01000147.1 GCF_012912135.1 Brasilonema bromeliae SPC951
GGTAACTTATGTGCGGGCTGAGTACCGTGATTCAGTTACCAACGAATCGCACGTTTCCAAATCCTCATCTTCGTCTTGTGCTGGTGCTTTCTCCAGCTTTTCTAAATCTTGTGCTAAATAAGCATAAATTATTTCGTCAGAATAGCCCGGAGCGAGAAAAAATTCTCCTAGTTTTTGCCACTTTTGGGCACGGTAGCCGGTTTCTTCTTCTATTTCACGCTGAATTGTCTCTAGGGGATCTTCGTTTGGTTCCAATGTACCAGCAGGAAACTCTAAGATTCTTCCCTGAACTGCAAAACGATACTGGCGCAAAAGTATCATTTTACCTTCTGGAGTTACGGGTATAGCTAAAGCGCCACCTGGATGACGAATGCATTCCCATTCTCCTTCTGCTTTGTTAGGTAATCGTAAGCGATTAACCTCAAAATCAAATTTGCGCCCTTTGTAGTACAAGCGCTGTCTCAGCAGCTGGGGTAATTCTCTACCTAATGGCATAGTTCAATGATTTGGTTTAAAAATACACAGACTAAAACTTTCGGAAGATGTCAAAATCAGCGTTGTCTGTATGGTTGTTGGTAAAATTAGTTGCCCACCAACAAGTGTACTTCAGAACAGCCTACCTCTTTAACAGTTATCAGTTATCAGGGAGGTTAAGAAATCGCTTCCTCTGTTAAGAGTTCCCTGTTCCCTGTTAAGAGTTCCCTGTTAAGAGTTCCCTGTTCACTGTTCACTGATTTAATCTTCATTAAATAACGTATTTTGCTTTCCTGTTTTGTTTTTGTGTTTTATATTTTTTCAACAGTACTATTGCTTCATGTAATGATTAAAGATAAAGTTTGTATAAATAAGAACGCACAACCGTAACAAAATTTTCCCAAAAAGAATATATCCAAGCATAGATGGGGTGATATACTATCACGAATGTAGTGCAATGATCTAAAAACTTTGGATGGTGGTTAGATTGCAACTGCTTGAAGCGAGGAATGAACGTGGTTAAGTTTACCTCCTGGTTCAAAGAACGACCAGAAAAGTCGAGTGATGGTGATAAGGATCAACCAAGCTCGCGGCCTAACGATCAAAATGAGGAGAACGAGGGATCTACAAATGAAAAGACAACATCAACCAAGCCAGTAAAGCAAAACCAATTACTGAAGCAGATACTTTCCAAACTTCCTGGCAGCCACAAACCCCTTTATCGTCGTTACTGGTTTTGGGCAGGCTTGGGTATAAGTAGTGGAATTATTGCAATTGCCTACGGTATTCGAGCAATAGACCAAGGTTTACCAGATAAAGCAGAACTCAATGCCATTGTTCGAGAACGTACACTGACCATTAAAGCTGCTGACGGTAGCATTATACAACAACAAGGTGAAGCAACCAGAGAACAGTTAAATATAGAGGAAATACCAGATAAACTTAAAAAAGCTTTTATTGCTTCAGAAGACAGAAGGTTCAAGGAACACAACGGAGTTGACCCCCAAGGAATTGTGAGAGCAGTTTTAAATAACATGCGATCGCAAAACGTGGTCGAAGGTGGTAGTACGATCACACAACAGGTCTCAAGAATTCTCTTTCTCAAACAAGAGAAAACTTTCTGGCGCAAGCTCAAGGAAGCCCGATTAGCACAAAAAATAGAAGGGCAATTGTCTAAGGACGAAATTCTGGAACGTTACCTGAATTTGGTTTACTTGGGTTCTGGTGCTTACGGTGTTGCAGATGCAGCATGGGTTTACTTTAGTAAATCTGTGGATCAACTCACCTTGGATGAAATGGCGATCATTGCGGCATTACCTCCTGCCCCAAATCGCTTTTCACCACAAGTTAATAAACAAGAGGCAAAACAACGGCGGGATTTGGTACTACAGCGGATGCTGGAAGATGGATTTATTACAGCAGCCGAAAAACAAACAGCAACCGCAGAACCAATTCACCTGAAACCCAGTTCACCTAAGCGATGGCAAGAAGAGGCTCCCTATTTTATAAGCTACATTCAAAAAGAATTGCCTAAGTATGTTTCCCCCGAGGCACTCAAAGCAGGTGGTTTCACAGTGGAAACGAGCCTGAACTTGAATTGGCAGAAAGCGGCGGAAGCAGCTGTGAAAAAAACGTTGCGAAATGAGGGGCGCTGGGAAAACTTCAAGCAGGCGGCTTTGGTTGCGATTGATCCCCGCAATGGTGAAATTAAGGCAATGGTTGGGGGAAAAGACTTTGGTAAGAACCAATTTAATCGCGTGACTCAGGCACAGCGTCAACCAGGGTCAACATTCAAAGGGTTTGTTTATGCTGCTGCTATAGCAAGCGGGATGGATCCCTACGACGCCTACCTCGATGCACCCCTAGTTGTAGATGGTTATGAACCGAAAAACTTTGATGAGGGTTACCGAGGCATGCTAAGCATGAGAGATGCCCTCACCAAATCGGTTAACATTGTTGCGGTGAGAATCCTGATGAAAGTGGGTTTTCAACCAACTATCCAACTTGCCCACAGGATGGGGATTCAATCGGAATTGAAACCGATGTATTCCTTGGCGCTGGGTTCTTCTGAAGTGAATTTGCTAGAGTTGACCAGTGCTTATGGTTCCTTTGCCACGAAGGGCTTACACGTAGATCCTCATGGTATTACACGTATTATTGACCGTCAAGGTAAGGTTATTTGGTCTGCCGACTTCCAGCCAAAGCGGGCACTTGACGCTGAAAGTGCTGCTATCATGACCTGGATGCTCCGCAATGTTGTGCAAAATGGCACTGGTCGTGCGGCTCAATTAGGTAGACCCGTTGCTGGCAAAACTGGCACTACCGATGATGCTCGCGACTTATGGTTTATTGGGTATATTCCCCAAATGGCCGCAGGGGTTTGGTTGGGTAACGACAACAACAAACCCACCGACGGTAGCAGCAGTAGTGCTGCTAACACTTGGCATGAATTTATGGAAAAAGCGGTCAAGGAAATACCTGTAGAAAAGTTTCCTGAAAGACCCAAGTTAGAAGGTCGAAAAGCCACGATTAAAGCAATACCCGTCAAGGCTAGGCGAATTATCAATCGCTCTATTACTTCTAATGACCAGCAATCCGATGAAGAAAATACTAGCAGATCATATAGAAGTAGAAGACGAAATCAACAAGTAAATTCTGACGATAATAGTGGTGAAGAGCGTTCATCTAGAAGACGCAGATATAGAAGACGCGATTATCAGGAGGAGCAACAACAACAACAACAACAAGAAACCTCAACACCAAGAAGGCGCTATAGTCGTCGTTATCGTAGTGAAGAATCAAGTTCTAGTAGTGAGTCATCCTCACAACCATCTCGTTCACGGCGGCGCTATCGAACAGAAAACTCTGATTATTCAGCTCCAAGAAGGCGTAGACGAGAGTATACACCGCCTGCAAACAACCCTCGCCCCTCAACTTCAACTTCTTCTCCTCCAACACGTTCGTGGCGGGAAAGATTGAGACCTACTACGCCATCTTCAGAAACAAGTCCTGAGGGTTAGGGCTAATCAACGGATTATATCCAGCCTGCCCTTTGGGAGCGTAGCAGAGGGCGGGCTACGCGACGGGCGTTAAGCGAACGCGAGTGCGTGCGCCTCTGGCGCTTAGCTCTGCCGTAGGCAATCGCCAGTTAAGTCCAAAATAAACCTTGTATGGTTGATGACAGTCTTAACGGGGTGATCGCCGAAGGCGGCGGCAACAGCCTCGCATGACATGGCATCCATTGGCAGCATCCCCACGTACTAAGCTTGATATTACGGGCAATTGATATAACTTGATACAACTGTGCAAGAGATTATCAGCAACTGAATCAACAACAGTAGTTAGTTATCGACAGTAAGAGTATCAAAACCACTGTCTGAGTGTTTTTATTGGGTGCTTTGTTATTAATTAGATTTAATATGATAAATGGGCATTGCCCAAATCACAATTTTCGACTATTTAATATGAATCTTTCACTGAGCAAACTACTGCCATTGTTAATTTTGACACTACTCTTTCCATTAGTCTTTCTCAATGGCTGGCTAGCGTTTCGAGTTCTTCAATATTTTCAACCCCTTATAACAACTCTTTTTTTAGCAAGTTTACTTGCCTTTATTCTCAATTATCCTGTTTCGATTCTTCAGCAACGGGGAGTGAAAAGAAATTATGCAGTGGCATTAGTTTTTATCACAACTGTAATAATTATATTTGCTTTAGGTTTGACTCTGTTGCCCATTGTTTTACAGCAGTCTCATGAAATGGTGACAACACTTCCTCAATGGATTGATTCTAGTGAGTCTCAATTCAAAAATATTAATGATTGGTTACTAAGTCACGGTTTCAAAGTAAATTTTAATCAAATATTTTCTAAAATAGTAAATCGCCTACCTAATGAGTTAGAATATCTGGTAGATAAAATATTTAGTATTATCATAGACACTATTGATAGTATTTCCAAAGCTGTAATTACAGTCGTGCTAACTTTCTATTTACTATTAGATGGTGAGAGAATTTGGGATAGTTTCTTCAAAAAAATCCCCTTAAGCTTTGGTGAGCAGTTAAAGCAGTCTATTCAACAGAACTTTCAAAATTACTTAATTGGTCAGGTAGCTTTAGCTTTCCTGATGGGGATTTCACTAACCATAGTGTTTCTCGTTCTTCAAGTCCAGTTTGCTTTACTCTTTGGTTTGGGAGTAGGGATTTTGAGCTTAATTCCCTTCGGTGATGTTGTTAGTCTTGCTGTAGTTACTCTCATTCTAGCTTCACATGACTTTTGGCTAGCAGCAAGGGTTTTAGCTGTATCCGTTGTCATTGACCAATTAATTGACCAAGCTATTGCTCCAAGACTTTTAGGTAGTTTTACAGGACTTAGACCAATATGGGTTTTGATTTCTTTGCTAGTAGGAACTTACATTGGTGGAGTTTTGGGATTACTTATTGCTGTACCTATAGCAGCTGTCATTAAAGATGCACTCGATAGTTGGCAACTTCCTTCTAAACCTGATTATTCCGACACTGTTGTTGAGAGTAAAGAATTGTCAGAAATATTAACCAATGAGTAGTGATTGGGTTATTACTGTACAACCAGGTACTTCCTGATTATTGTAAATGAAATGGATCTTAATCACATATTAACTTGGATGGTCTGTTTATCATGCATCTCGACCATGATGAGCGCATCTTTATCTGGAACTAATAATAATCGTGGCTGGATTTTAGTATCAGGATTCATCTTGGTAATCATAGCAGTTTTGTCTTATCTCACTCCATCCTTGGGTGGGTTAATTGGTGGATGCTTGTGGGGGATTTTAGTTATTTTGCCTAGTCTTGGTCACAAGAAAGTTGACCAACTTATTGATCAACAACGTTTTGGTCAAGCAAGCAGAGTGGCGAGTCTGATTTGGTGGCTCCATCCGTTGGATGGTTGGCGTGATCAACCAAAATTGTTATACGCTTTGGATTTGGGTCAACGTGGAGCAAGAGCTTCCGCTGTTGCAATTCTAGACCGTTATCAAACCACCACAACACCAACTGGTCGTTCCGCAGCTGTCAGCCTTTACCAAATGGATGCTCGTTGGGAAGAATTGCTGGTGTGGATACAGGATAGCCTAAGCGAAGCAGTCTTGCGCAAAGATTTCGATATGCTGGTTTGCTACCTCAGAACCCTTGGAGAAACTGGCGATTTGAATGGTATGCTCCAAGCTTGGGAGCGCTATCAGCCAAGCATCGAAAAAATACTTAACCCAAGAACACAAAATCTAGCGCGTATGTATGTGCTAGCCTTCTGCGGTAAAACAGAATATGTCGCGAGATTATTGAGTGGTTCACTAGCGGACTATTCCAACACCATCAAACTATTTTGGCTAGCAACAGTTGACCAAGCAGCTGGAAGAGAAACCATAGCTCATGAGCAATTTTTGAGTATTGCTGATAGTAACAATGTTTGCATTCGCAACGCAGTAGCAAGGCGTTTAACCAGTCCTGTGGTTGTGGCTAACACAGTACTTACTGAAAAATCAGAAGAGATTCTATCTAGAATTAGTACAGAAATAGAGTATGAAACAAGATACAGCGGTAGAGATAGCTTAAAGCCACGTTTTGCGATCGCTACATATTTTATTATCACTTTGAATGTACTTGCTTTTGCTCTAGAGGTAAAACTGGGAGGTAGTACCAACCTGAATAACTTATATCGTTTAGGTGCATTAGTACCACAAGAAGTTGTTAAAGGAGATTGGTGGCGCTTGTTAACAGCCGCGTTTCTTCACTTCGGGTTCTTGCACCTATTCCTAAATATGTTAGGTCTTTATTTATTTGGTCGCTTAATGGAATTTGCCTTCGGAACACCGCAATTTTTTCTGTTGTATTTTGCTAGTGCAATTGGCTCTATGCTGGCAGTGACTTATATGTCAGTTCTGGGATATTCTCAATCTGATTTTGTAGTTGGTGCATCAGGATGTGTGATGGGTCTTGTTGGTGGTTTTACTGCTGTGCTGTTACACGAGTGGCTAAGGAAAAGAACACGCGTTGCTGCTAGAAATTTACGAGGGATTTTAGCAGTTATTGTGTTGCAAAGCATCTTTGACCTGACAACTCCACAGATTAGCTTTGTTGGTCATGCTTCTGGGTTGATTGTTGGTTTTGTGGTGGGGATGATTTTAAAGGCTTTATGAACGAGGTTTCAAATTGTTAATTGGCTTGTAGAGTAAAAATTTTGAAACATTGGACAAAATGGGTCTTTTGTTCATCAAAGTGCAAACTTCATGGTAGATTCAAGCATATCCACAGAAAACAAAGAAACTATCAATCAAGATAGCGACATCAGGCTGCATTTACTTAAACCATTTTGAAATTAAGGTTAAGGATTTGTCTGATGAAAATTTTATCGAAAGCAGCCGCTGGTACTTTTTTATTCACTGTAGTCATGGGTTCAGGCATAAATACAGTATCGGCAGCATCTTTATACTCAATAACTGATCTAGGCTCCTTGGTAGGTTCAGATTACAGTTACGCTACTGACATCAACAATTTTGGTCAAGTTATCTTTGATTCAGGTAAAGGCACCAGCAACGGGAGTCCAGATCGTGCTTTTTTATATACGAATGGTCAGGTGACTGAAATCAAACCTCTCTCTGGTGACACTGATATCGCCGTTACAAGTATCAACAACTTTGGTCAGGTGGTAGGTAATTCGGTTAATGAAAACAACTTCACTGGGAATAACCCCTTACTGTATAGCCAAGGCAGAACACAAAGCCTCGTCGGTCTTAATGATGCTATCCCTTATGCCATCAACGATAAAGGTGAGATAGTGGGTGGAGCGCAAAAAATTGGTCCGTTTTTGTATAAGAACGGAACGGTAGTTAACTTCAGCACTGAAGGTACTGTCGCATATGATATCAACAACCAGAGTCAGGTAGTCGGCATTTTAAACACTAACAAAGCTTTCCTGTATGAAAATGGCACAACGACTGCCTTGGGCACTCTCCCTGGTGACAATTACTCCTCAGCTGAGGGCATCAATGATAAAGGTCAAGTCGTCGGAGTTTCAGCCCCCACAAGCATAAGTAATGGTCGGGCTTTTCTCTACAGTAGTAGTACAAATCTGATTAACCTCGGTAGACTATTTCCTACTGACCTTTACAGCGTTGCTTTTGACATCAACAACAACGGTCAGGTTGTTGGCTTTTCGGGCAGCAATCCTAACTTTTATTCAAACAGTGGGATTGGAATTCGTGCTTTTCTTTACAGTGACGGCATTTTACAAGACCTTAACAACCTGATTTCTCGTGATTCTGGTTTTACCATCACTCAGGCAAGAGCTATTAACGACCAGGGACAAATCGTGGGGGCTGCTACTTTCAACGGTCAACTTCGTGCTATTGTGTTGACACCTGAGTCTGTTTCCACACCTGTGCCAGAACCCTCTACAAGCGCAGGCTTAGGGTTGTTTCTAACAGGTCTAGGTTGCTCTAAATTTCTTCAAGAGAAATTGAAAAAGAAAATAGCTGCATAACCGCATAGATTGTTGATGTTGTTGACCGAGCGCTAGAGCTAGCTTCAAGCCACGTTTTGCGATCGCCCAAGGGGCGGCTCCCTTTGAGAGCATCGCTACTATTTTATGATCATTTTAAAAAGTGCTCACGAAGATGAAATGTATTCAGCAATGGATTGGTTCTTAAAAAGGCAACCAAAACAGGACTTACGCATTTCAACGTAACTCCGTCCGCAGCGATCGCCTTTGGGTGAGACAAAACCGCAACCCAACTCATAAGATAAAGGAAGCCGTACCCACTTAATCACCCCACCGAACATCACTCAACTACAATAGGAATAGAATTTGTTGAGATTTGTATAGTTTAGGATAAACTATCATGGCTCCCGCCGTTTTCATTGAAAATTTCAAAAAACGCTACGGCATGGTTGAAGCCGTGAAGGATGTTTCCTTTAAGGTGGAACCAGGGGAAATCTTTGGCTTACTCGGTCCTAATGGAGCAGGCAAAACAACCACATTGAGAACTTTGTGTACTCTCACGACACCAGATGCAGGTAAAATAGAGGTATCTGGCATTTCTGTGGTGGACAATCCAAGAGCGGCAAGGAGAAGGCTAGGCTACGTAGCTCAGGAAGTTGCCTTAGATAAGGTGTTGACTGGACGCGAACTACTACAACTGCAAGCCGCACTGTATCACTTACCTGGTGCAGTGGCAAAACAACGAGTGAACACCGTGCTGCAGTTACTCGGTTTGCAAGAATATGCAGATAAAAAGACTGGCACTTACTCTGGTGGGTTACGCAAGCGCCTAGACTTAGCAGCAGGATTACTCCATGCACCAGATGTCCTGGTTTTAGATGAGCCAACAGTAGGACTTGACATAGAAAGCCGTTTTGTGGTGTGGGATTTCCTGCGTAAGTTGCGAGAAGCAGGAACAACGGTACTGATTACCAGCCATTATTTAGAAGAAGTTGACGCCTTGGCTGATAAAGTGGCAATTATTGACCGTGGAGTTGTGATTGCTACAGGAACGCCTTCAGAGTTGAAAGATAAAGTTGGGGGCGATCGCATTACCTTACGAATCCGCGAATTTTCACCCGACGAAGAGACGCACAAAGCTAAAGATTTGCTGAAATCTTTGTCGTTTGTTCAAGAAGTGATCATTAATAGCGCTCAAGGGAACTCCCTGAACTTAGTCGTGACACCGCAAAACGATGCTTTGATCAGCATCCAACAAACGCTCAATTCGGCTGGATTACCAATTTTCAGTATTGCCCAATCTCGACCGAGTTTGGATGATGTTTATCTTGCAGCCACAGGACGAACTTTGATGGATGCGGAACTCGCAGCAGCTGGAAATCGCGATCCAAAGGCTGAACGCAAGCAGAGTATGCGTTAGGCTTTGTGAATTGGTAATGACCAAGACTATCCTACTATTTTGATAGCGCAGCGTGCCCGGAGGGCATACTTTGAATTTTGAACTTTGAATTTTGAATGTGTGAATTTTTATGAGCGGTACTGTTTTACCTCCAAAATCTGATATAAATTGGCAGCAAGTGGCATCACCTCAAGCTTACGAAGTAGATGCGACTCCCAATGTCTTTGGTGAATTTGTACAAGAGACACTTGCTTTGACGCGTCGCTTGTTTATTCAGTTGCAGCGGCGTCCCTCAACATTAATTGCTGGAATTATTCAGCCAGTCATGTGGTTGGTGCTGTTCGGTGCTTTGTTTCAAAATGCACCAAAAGGTATCTTTGGCAATACCACAAATTATGGACAATTTCTGGGCGCTGGCGTCATTGTTTTTACTGCATTTGCTGGGGCGTTGAATGCTGGTTTACCAGTCATGTTTGACCGCGAATTCGGCTTTTTGAACCGTTTGCTTGTGGCTCCTCTTGTTTCACGGTTTTCGATAGTTCTGGCTTCGGCTATCTTTATTATCAGCCAAAGTTTACTGCAAGCTGCGGTGATTGTGACAGCAGCGGCATTTTTGGGGGCTGGGTTACCAAATGCAGCGGGTTTAGGAGCAATAGTTTTGATTGTCTTCTTGCTTGCATTAGGTGTGACTGCGATCAGTCTTGGTTTGGCTTTTACCTTACCGGGACATATTGAACTTATTGCAGTCATTTTTGTCAGTAACTTACCATTGTTGTTTGCTAGTACTGCATTAGCTCCATTATCCTTTATGCCTCAATGGCTACAGGTTGTCGCTACCCTCAATCCCCTCAGCTATGCGATCGAACCAATTCGCTATTTGTATCTTCACAAAGATTGGGGATTAAATAGCGTAGTCATGCATGCTTTTTGGGGTGATGTAACGTTTGGTGGCGCAATGCTTGTATTGCTTGGCTTTGCTGTTGTAGCATTACTTAGCATTCAACCTCAACTGCGACGGACTCTTGCTTAATATAAAAGCATTATTGGATTTAAGTGATTTTGGCATGAAAAGAACTCACCAATTACCTACATACCACAAAAAAGAATTATTCTGAGTTAGTGAGTTGGTGTGTTCTGTATGATTCTTAATCAAAATCCTTTAACTCTCCCACCCTGAGAAGGCGTGGGTTTCCAAACTTTCTTCGGAGATTTTTATGAAAATACCATTTTTACCGTTTAAACAACTATTTGTACTTACTGTGGCAGGACTCAGCTTTGCTTCTTTGCTATTGCCTCAACCTAGTTTAGCTGAACCTAGCTCAAGAAACATTCTGCAAGACCTCAATTCACAACAGAATAACGATCCATTATCTCCTCGCAGCGATGAGGTGAATAATATGGGCATGTTTGGTTTAATGCATCGCCTTCAACAAGGAAATGCAACTTGGAATCCAAATGAACAGAACCAACAACTCAATGATGCAGCCGCTGCATTCAAGCAAAAGCAACAACAATTGTTTCAGCAAAATCAAACTCGACAGCAGCCAACTCAACCAAGCTTTCAGGTAAATACACCTGGGGTGATTAAACCTAAATCCGGTCAGTAGAGCAACAAAAAAAGAACACAGAACGCAGTACCAAAAACTTTTGATTCTGAGATTCTGTGTTCTGAGTTCTTCTGAATGATTGCTAATCGGTTTTTACAATCCCAATGCTGCTAAAACATCGCTAGCATGAGTCGATGTGTTGACACTAGAGTCAACCTTGGTGATTTTGCCGTTACCATCAATGACGTAAGTAACGCGTTTAGCATATCCACCACCATCAACATCATATGCCTTGATTAAGCTGTGATCAGTGTCAGCCAGCAGCGGAAAATTGAGATTATATTTTTGGGTGAATGCTTGGTGGGAAGCTTCATCATCTGCGCTGACTCCCAGGATGACTACATCATTTCTCTTGTAGTCGTCAACAGCATCCCGAAAACTACAGGCTTGTTTGGTACAGCCTGGAGTGTCGTCTTTGGGGTAGAAATACAAAACCACTGTCTTACCTTTGAAATCAGACAACGAAACAGTGTTGCCGTTGGTGTCTTTGACGGTAAATGCAGGTGCATCGCTACCAACTGCTAAGGGCATAGTTTTAGTATCTCCACTATACAGGGTTTGGTTCAGGGCAGTTTGTGGTCAGTAACACGAGTTCGACCTTTCAAGTTTTGGGATTTTGTTTCATGAAAGTTACGAATACATGTCACTGTTTTCCCTGATGGCGGTATTGTATCAAACTTCATATATTTTTGTGAATTTATGGCTTCTTTAAGGTTTGGGGGAAAAAAAGTATAATTAAACACTTTTTTTCCTAAAACACGTAATATTGATGAAACGAACCGCCAAGACGCTAAGCACGCCAAGAGAATTAAGTAGGCCTCAAGCCGTGCCCGAAGGGCTCAGGAGATACCCGAAGGGCTTTCCCTCACTTGGCATCTGGTGAGACCAGCGCGAATGACGGCTCTCCCTCACTTGGCGACTGGCGTTAGCCGTAAGGCGTGCGCTTTGCGCATACCCGAAGGGCGTTGGGCATTGCAATGCCCACCCTACACAATATGTGTATTTCACTCAAATAAGAAGCGCTATTATATTGCTTTGTTCTGGAGAATGGGTGAACGCGAGCAAAAAGCTTGATGCAAATGAGATAATGAGGTGTATTGCACATACTTTTGCCCTTATAGTTATTCACCTTGAGAAACAGATACCTAAAAGTACTAACATTATTTTGGAGCGCTGCCATAGAAGCTGAGTTGGAGTATCGTATCAACTTCCTCTTAGCAACCCTCAGCAGCTTGGGCAATCTTGCAGGTAGTCTTTTTGGATTATTCTTGTTTTACGGTAACGGCTACACTTTTGCTGGGTGGTCATGGGAAGCAGCTTTGGTCGTCTTGGGAATTTTCACGCTGATGCAAGGCTTTTCTGCGACTTTCCTTGCTCCAAATTTGAATAGCATTGTCCGTCACGTGCAGGAAGGTACATTGGACTTTGTCTTACTCAAACCCATTCGTAGCCAGTTTTGGCTTTCTACCCGTAGTGTATCACCTTGGGGACTTCCAGATATAGTTTTTGGTAGCATCATCATTGGCTATGCAGGTAAAAAACTTGGTTTGGGAATAAACGATTACCTCATCAGTACAATTCCCTTGTGTTTTGGGTTAGTCATTCTTTACAGTTTATGGTTCATGCTAGGAGCCACTAGCATCTGGTTTGTCAAAATATACAACGCCACCGAAGTGCTGCGGGGTCTGTTGGAAGCTGGAAGATATCCGATGGTGGCTTATCCTACAGCATACCGCTTTTTCTTCACGTATGTTGTTCCAGTAGCTTTTTTAACGACTATACCTGCGGAAGTTATGCTGGGTCGAAGTCAAATCACTTGGATAGTAGGCGCGGGAGTGTTGGCGTTGGCGCTGTTTTTTGTTTCTACTAGGTTTTGGCGGTTTGCGTTACGGTTTTATACGAGTGCTTCTAGTTAGAGATGGGAAGTAGGATGCAATATCTTTGCATACATTAACCGATTGTCTACTAGTGTCAAGCGCAAAAATGCGACATAGTATAATTATTACGATACAAATAGACAAAGTTCAAAGGGTCAGGATGATAGGGGAATCTACCGTTAAACTTACAATTGCCCTGAAAGATTCAGGCTTAGATGATGAAGAGCTAGATAGGCTTACGCAAAATCTGCTTCAAGAAATCAAAGACCTGGATGAACTTGAACAAGTAAATCGTGTAGCAGTTGCAGAAACGCCACAGGGAGCGAAGTCATTGGGAAGTTTTCTGCTGGGAATGTTGCAGGTTGAGGTTAGCGTTGCAAATATTAAGAAATTGCTCGGATTTGTGGGCGATAGCCTGGGTAACAAACCCATTGAGTTTGAAGTCGAAGCCAACGGCAAAAAACTCAAGCTCAAAGCCTATAGTCAGCAAGAGCTACAAGCAGGACAGCAATTTGTATCATCGACATAGAAGTCATCATGGCTAAGAAGGTTGCACTACTGATTGGTGTTAGTGAGTACGGAGAGGGTTTAACCCCACTGCTTGGGGCTGCAAAAGATGTGAAGGTAATGGAGCAAGTTTTGCAGCATCCAGAGATAGGTAATTTTAATGAGGTGATGCTATTAACAAACCCCGCCCCAGAAGCGATGATGGAGGCGATTGAGAGTTTATTTTCTGGTCGAACTAAAGATGACCTAGTGCTGCTATTTTTCTCGGGTCATGGAATGAAGGATGAGAACCTCAAGCTTTACTTTGCAACTAGCCGCACCCGCAAAAATCCTCAAGGAGAACTTGTTAAAGCAACGGCAGTTCCAGCTAGTTTCGTACATGACATGATGAACAATTGTCGCTCAAAGCGACAAGTAGTGATTCTGGACTGTTGCTTCAGTGGAGCTTTTGCCCAAGGTTTATCAGCTAAAGATGACGGTTCTGTAAACATCAAAGCTATCCTTGGTGGCGAGGGTGGAGCCGTCCTGACATCTTCAACTTCTACCCAACTTTCTTTTGAGCAGCAAGGGTCAGACCTTTCAGTTTACACGCGTTACTTAGTTGAGGGTATTGAAACAGGTGCAGCCGATCTAGATAATGATGGTGTGGTTTCCGTTGATGAGTTGCATGAATACGCCAAACAAAAAGTTCAAGAAGCAGCTCCAGCAATGAAACCAGAGATACATACCACCAAAGAAGGTTATAAAATCCGGCTGGCTCAAGCACCTACTGACAATCCAAAGCTAAGGTATCGTAGAGAAATTGAGCGTTATAAAAGCCAAGGTGAGATATCCTTTGTTGGTCGCCGTTTCTTAGACGAGCTTCGAGATATTTTGGGACTGTCACCCGATGATGCTGCTCTCATCGAGACTGAAGTTCTTAAACCTTATCGAGAGTACAAAGAAAAATTACAGCGATACGAGTCTGTGCTATCTGAGGCGATTCAGCGCGAGAATCCCCTCAGTGATAATAGCCGTCACGATTTAAAACGTTTGCAGCAAGTTTTGGGTCTGAGAAAGGAAGACGTAGAACCAATTGAAGAACGAATTTTTGACAACACAACAGCAGAGCAAACGATAATTAATCACTCACCCATACAACAGACTTCCACTTCGCAGCCTAAAACTGCACTTTCAGAGCCAGATGCTATCACAGTCCCTTCCGTACAGATGTCAGGAGCGCAGCAAGGAACACAAACAAACAATCTTCGTCGCGCTCCCTTTTTTAATAGACGTTTGGTAATGATAGGGGTAGGCATTATTACAACTGTGGCAATTGCGGGTGCTGTTATATGGGTAAGCTTAACATCTAATCCTTCAAAAACAGAAGAATCACCTGACAAAAAAAAATGTGAAGAGTACCAGCGTAAATACAACGAGAAGGATTCGGAGGTGCAAGCTAAAGTTGAATCAAGCGACGGTTTTATTAGGAAGAGATGCAAGAACGTTTGGGGGGTAGTGATTGATCGCTGAGTATTAGGGCTAAGCTGTTACGCATTGAAATTGCATAGTTACTCATAAGGGCTGTGAAGGTAACAAGTCAACAGTCTAGAATAACCCTTGACCGGAGGCGGAGCGTCAGAGGCTCCGCTCTTGACCTTGGACTCTTGACTTGCCTTAACCAAAAGAAGTGCAACTTGTAGGCGCATTAGCTTATATACAGATTGATAGATTGCATTTAGCTATCCGCCTTGCAAAGTTTGTGGTCAAAATTCAACTTTTTCCTGATGGTGTTACAGATATTACGTAAACGTTAAGTGGTTTTGAATATACACTACAAAAAGGAGGCTCAGTATGAACAGTCAACACTCTGTGCTGATTATTATGCTAAATATTTTTGCTTTTACCGGTGTAAGTCTAATTGCTAGCTCCCCACCTACCACACGTACCTGCACTATTAATGAAAAAGGTGGGGCAACACCTGTAATATTATATCTTAAACCTGGTGCAAAGGAGGAGGAGGTTAAAATTAAACCGGTAAAAGTGGAACCAGGACATAAAGTGCATCCTACTAACAAACCACTCCAAAAGGCAGTATATGCTAATGAGACAGTGGATTGGATAAACGTTAAGGTTGATATAGAAGTAGAAGGTTGGGTGCGGAAAGATGTAGTAACAGAACCCTGTTATAAAAATACGGCAACTAGTAAAGTGTAATTCCCATATTACCAATCAAGCTCCTGTTTGGTTACACATTCCTTAACAGGAGTACCCATTCCTTCAAAGAAATCCTTTCGCATCTGGTGGAACAAGTTTGATTCTAATTAATCTGCCCGTTCAAAGTCAAGTATCACTGACGATAAATTCGTGAATTTTCTCAGCCTGTCTTTTATGCATCGGGTCTTACTGGTAAGTGCCGATAAGAAATTCAACCCACGAACCTTACCACTGAGGATTTGCCAAGATGAACGCAAGAGCCGCCCCACTAGACAATGCCTGAGAAAAAAAGTATCTCTGCCCATATCTACATTTGAGATTCCTGAGTTGTGCGAGTTGCTCTGCCGTTTCTATTCCTTCTGCTGTCACATCCACACCAAGTTTTTGAGCAAGCGTCAGGATTGTCTCAGTAATCTCTAAATTTCACCTGTCGCACTCAGGGCGATGCCGATACTCGCCGTGGTGAACACCTCTTGTCCGCCTAGAAGGAGATAGTCTCAGATCTTGCACCATACTTTTCGTCCGCCAAGAAATAAATTTCTTGGCTCAAAGTCCAAGTCCGTTAAAACGGAC
>NZ_QMEB01000148.1 GCF_012912135.1 Brasilonema bromeliae SPC951
TCTCCTTAGTAAGGAGAGGGAAAGATTTTAGCGCCGATTCAAGCGAGGGTGAGGTTAAAAGCGAGATCTGTGTACACGGTAGCCTACAAGGAGAGGGAGTTATAGATGATGTGATATTTCCGCTGTTTATCAGGCTATCTGATTTAGATGAACAAGCGACTGAAGTTATAGACACAATTAGACTCATTATACAAAGAGACTACCCGAAAACCGCGCCACTGGTCAAGCATTTATTAGAAGAGAAATTAAAAAATGGCAAATGTCTGCTGCTTTTAGACGCTTTAGATGAAGTGCCAAAAGAACATCGCAATCACTTAAAAGACAAGCTGAACCGATTTGCTAGATATTATTCCTGTCCGATAATTTGCACTTCCCGAATTGTGGGTTACGGTGGCGCTTTTGTGGAGAGTGCTAAGGAGGTGGAAATCGTTCCTTTTAGCCAAAAGCAAACAGAACAGTATATTGAAACCTGGTTCACCAATGCTGCGGGTTACATTGAGGATGATTCCGTTTCAGCAGGGAAACTCATTGAAGAATTGCGGGATAAACCCCAAATTACAGGATTAGCACAAAATCCCTTACTTTTATCCTTGCTGTGTAGTTTGTATCAAGAAAAAGGGCTGACGCTTCCTGCACGGCGGACTCAGGTTTATGCAAAAGCCGTGGATTATATGTTGAGCAAATGGCGGAGTGACAATCATAGACAATCATCGTCTGATGGTTGGGCGATCGCCAAAATTCAATTATTGGAATCACTGGCATATCAATTTAGCTGCGAAGGCAAAGAAATTTTTTCGCTACGGGAACTGCGGGAAAAAATTGAAAAATTTCTGCGAGGTGAGAGTTGCAGTGATTTCAGAAATGCCAAAGCCGCCGATTTAATGAAAGAACTGTGTGAGGAAGATGGTATTATCCAAAAATTGGCAAGGCAAGGAGAGCAATACCTGTTCCTTCATCGGACTTTTCAGGAGTATTTGACGGCTTCTTATTTGAACAATGCCAGTGATGATATTGCATTGGCGAGAGAACATTTTTGGGAATACGACTGGCATGAAACTTTGACTTTACTCGCAGGGTTGATGGAAAATCCAATTCCCTTGCTGGAAGCTATTACCAAAGAAAAAGATGATATTTTTAAAACACTGTTGTTATTGGCTGGTCGTGCAGCTGCTGAATGCAAACAAAATAATCATCCTTTGATTGCTAAGATAATCGACAGAATTTACCAGTTTTGGCAGTTTTACCCAGATGCTAGTTTCATCACATCAACCGTCGTGACGCTTGGTCAAGTCAATTCGCAGATGTGCCAGAAGCTGCAAGAAGCCCTCAACGGCAACGCGGTAGAAGCTTTGGCTAAGATTGGCAACTCCCAAGCTGTGGATACTTTAATTGCTGTCCTCAACGACTCAAACTCCAGCATGAGAGGCAACGCGATAGAAGCTTTGGCTAAGATTGGTAACTCCCAAGCTGTGAATACTTTAATTGCTGTCCTCAACGACTCAAACTCCAGCATGAGAGGCAACGCGATAGAAGCTTTGGCTAAGATTGGCAACTCCCAAGCTGTGAATACTTTAATTGCTGTCCTCAACGACTCAAACTGGTACGTGAGAAGGTACGCGGCACAAGCTTTGGGTAAGATTAGCAACTCCCAAGCTGTGGATACTTTAATTGCTGTCCTCAACAACTCAGACTGGTATGTGAGAAGCAACGCGGCACAAGCTTTGGGTAAGATTGGTTCCTCTCAAGCAGTGAATACTTTAATTGCTGCCCTCAACGACTCAACCTCCAGCGTGAGAAGCAACGCGGCATTTGCTTTGGGTAAGATTGGCTCCTCTCAAGCCGTGGATGCTTTAATTGCTACCCTCAACGACTCAGACTGGAAGGTGAGAAGCAACGCAGCACAAGCTTTGGGCAAGATTGGCTCCTCCCAAGCAGTGGATACTTTAATTGCTGCCTTTAACGACTTAGACTTGAACGTGAGAAGCAACGCGGCATCTGCTTTGGGTGAGATTGGTTCTTTCCAAGCAGTGGATACTTTAATTACTGCCCTCAACGACTCAGACTCGAACGTGAGAAGCAACGCGGCATATGCTTTGGGTGAGATTGGTAACTCCCAAGCAGTGGATGCTTTAATTGCTGCCCTTAACGACTTAGACTTGAACGTGAGAAGGTACGCGGCACAAGCTTTGGGTAAGATTAGCAACTCCCAAGCAGTGGATGCTTTAATTGCTGCCCTCAACGACTCAGACTCGTACGTGAGAAGTAGTGCGGCATATGCTTTGGCTTATATTGGCAATCCAGAAACTTTGGCAAAGCTGATCCAACTCCCTGAAATAAACATTTATGATCGTGACATATTTATCTCAGCAAGGACATTGGCAGTTCGATTCAGCAAGCAAGGACTACTCAGCAAAGCAGGAAAGCCTTTGATTCCTGTCTATCCTGAGTTAGTGAAATTCATACCGATATGGGCATTTGTGAAGCGCCACATCCGATTTTTGATTTTGTCTTTTCGCTTTTTGATTTAGATTGATTTAATGCCTGTCATTGCGAGCGTAACGCAGTGAAGCGAAGCAATCGCAATGACATATTACAAGTATTTTGCAGGACATGATAAGTAGCTCAACCTAATCAAACCTAAAATGTCATTGCGAGCGTAACGCAGTGAAGCGAAGCAATCCCAAACCCTTGCGATTGCTTCATTCCGCTTCGCTCCATTCGCAATGACATAGTGACGTTTATTTTTGTTTACTTGCGTATCAGCTTCATGAGACAAGCTTTGGTGATGCATCTTAACGGGCGATCGCACAAATAACTTATCACAACTTCAGGGAAACACCTTAGATAAATGAACAGACAAATCCGGGAAACCAGGGAGAGTCACAACAGCATGAGGCAAAAAAATCTGTTTGCTCGCATAGCCAAAGTTGCCTTGCAAGTCTTGATAGGGCTGAGTGTAAACTTCCAAACAACTTGCTACCAAATTGAATATCCAGTAATTTGAAATTCCAGATTCTGCGTAGAGTGATAACTTCACTTCCTGATCATACTTGAGCGTAGCATCTGCAACTTCAGCCACTAGCAAAATATCTGCTTCTTGAGGATGTGCTGCTAGGTAATCGTCAGGACGATAACGCGCTATCACCAAGTCCGGTTCTGGTTCACTATTTGTAGCTAGAGTAATCGGTTCCTGTCCTCGGACTATTGCTTGTCCTTGTAGGAGTATTATCAATTCCGTAACCAAACGTGTATTGCAAACGGTGTGGGCAGTTCCTTTGGCTACCATTTGCATGAGTTCTCCGCGAATTAACTCTACTCGGTCATTTTCTGTAAGAAACCCCAACTCAATTAAGCGGTGATAGTCAGCTATTGTAAAACGTTTGGGAGTAACCGCTGCGAAAGTAGCCATACACAGACAACCACTTAGAAATAGGAATTTTGTTTTTAAAAACTAGTCTAGCGTCTTACCTCGATGAGACAAGCTTTGGTGATGCATCTGTTAGTCCATTTTAATGGACTTAGTCTATGAGCCTGGGACTTATAGTCCTAGGCGGACGACAACACTGCTGCTTTTTAGCTTGCCACCTTTTCCAAGAAACTGTCGAAAGCATTCCTATCGATTAACTCGTTTTCTATGAGTATTCGGCGTACAGCTAGCAAATGTACTGGATGAACATATGCTTGCTGTTCGTAAGCAGGTAAAATGACTAGTGCTTCCGATGAAGGATGCTGAAAAACTTTGTGAGAGCCAGATGTTCGTAAAGCTGTGAAGCCTAACTTCAACAGGTATTTTTCTAATTCATTAAAAATAATATCTCTATGCATTGTGACGAATGACTCCCTGTATCTGACGCAGAACATCAAATATATAAAATGTATTCAATTTTTTAACTTTTCTGATATCAGACTACCAGCCAAAATCCACAAATGACGACCATGCCAGAAAACACCGTGTCCAACAGAGCAATCATTTGTGGTGGCTGATGTAAGATCTATCCTCAGACTAGTTCCCCATACCCAAAAGCGCCTTCACCGATCGCCCGATATTTGTTGGTTGCATCGCATCCATTGCAGCTGTGGGTTCATAACCGCAATGTACCATGCAATCTGCACACTTGGGATTTTTACTAGCGTGACCGTATTGACTCCAGTCAGTTTTATCTAACAGTTCTTGGAAAGTTTTGTAGTGACCTTCATTTAGAAGATAACAAGGCTTCTGCCAACCAAGAACACTATAACTGGGACTACCCCAAGGAGTACAATCGTAGTCTTTCTCACCCATGAGAAAATCTAAAAACAGTGGACTATTAATAAAATCCCAGTTTTTCTTGCCTGCTTTGTAGGGAGCAAAAATTTGCCGGAAGAGTGCCCGTGTTTGTTCGCGTTTGAGAAAATGATCTTGATCGGGTGCCCATTCGTAACTATAGCCAGGGGAAATCGTCATACCATCAACACCCAGGGTGCTAAGAAAATCAAACAACTCCTGCAATTCTTTCGGGTCAGTACCGTCAAAAACCGTAGTGTTTGTAGCGACACGAAATCCTCTCGATTTTGCCGCACGAATCGCACTAATTGCAATATCAAAGACTCCTTTGCGGTCTACACACTGATCGTGTAACTCTCGCATTCCGTCTAAATGTACACTGAAGGTCAGGTATGGGGAAGGTTCAAACTTGTGCAGGCTTTTTTCTAGCAACAAGCCATTTGTACACAAGACAATAAACCTTTTGCGTGCAACCAAACCTCGGATAATCTCATCAATTTGAGGATGCAGCAGGGGTTCGCCTCCAGGAATGGAGACAACTGGTGCGCCACACTCTTCCACTGCAGTAAAGCATTGTTCAGGAGTTAAGTGTTGCTTGAGTATTTCTTTAGGATGTTGGATTTTGCCACAACCTGGACAAGCCAAATTACACCGGAATAAAGGTTCCAACATCAGAACCAGGGGGAAGCGTTTGCGACCCAACAGACGTTGAGTCACTATATACTTACCTATTTCAATAGCTTGTTGTAAATGAATTCCCATAATCTCCTCTACACCACCATTTATATCGACTCTCGCCAGCAGCAGTCTGCACTCAACCTATTGAGCAAAATGTCCGATGACAATTTTGCATGGTTATGGTAATCTGCCGAGAAGTCTCTTATTGTATGCTACCTCAACGTATTTCTCCGCCACAAACCAATTTACGGCGTCTTGTAAAGCTGTTCTAATTGGCGTTTGAGGTAAACCTAATTGTTGGACGGCTTTGGAAGCATCGTAATACATCGGTTGATGCGCCATGCGAACACCATCTAAAGGAATCGAAGGTGGTTTGCCTAAAGGCGCGAGAATTCGTTCATCAATCCAAGCTAAACTGAGGGGTAGCCACGCCGGGACAGATTTTTGAGGAGCACTCAAACCTGTGATTTCGGCAAGTTGGTCTAGTAGTTCTTTGAGGGTAAGGTTTTGGTTCCCTAAGATATAACGCTCTCCTGTTTTTCCTTTTTCCAAAGCTAATAGGTGTCCCCTCGCCACATCGCGCACATCGATAAAATTCAAACCCGTATTCAAATAAAAAGGCATTTGCCTTCGCAGAAACCGGAGAATAATATCCCCAGTGGGAGTTGGCTTGATGTCCCAAGGACCAATTGGAGTGCTTGGATTGACTATCACGATATCTTGACCCTGTGTTACTGCTTGTTTCGCTTCCTGTTCAGCCAAATACTTAGACTTCTTATACTGACCAATTAGTTCCTCAAGGGGACTTTGATGAGTTTCATCCACTACCTTGCCTAATTCACCTACCCCAATAGCAGCAACGGAACTCGTGTAAACGGTGCGTTCAATACCTGCTTGACGAGCAGCCGCCAACACATTGCGTGTTCCCAAAACGTTATTGTGGTACAGTACATCTTGGTCAGCTTGCCATAGGGAATAGTGAGCCGCAACGTGAAAGAGTACCTGAGCGCCCTGTATTTTCCGGTATAAATCCGGGTCGTTCAAGTCGCCTTTTATAATCTCTACGTCTAAATTTTGTAAATTGTTCAAGGGGCTGTTAGGACGAACTAAAACCCGGACTGTATAGCCTTCTTCAAGGAGTAACCGTGCCAAGTTAGCACCAATGAAGCCAGTAGCACCAGTCACAAACGCGCGAATTGTCATTGATCGTGTACCTTGCTATAAGGTTGTTAAATAAAATACGCTGGATAGAAAAAATATAAATCACAATAGAAAAACATTGCTGAAGAATGAAAGGTTTTCTTAGTTTTTTTATGGAAATAGCTTCCTGAAAGTTTTTAGAATAGTAAATAGAAATTTATAATAACGATTAGGGATTTTCTAATGCCCAAAAGCATTTTTAAGAAAATAGTTGTATCTGGCTTACTTTGTTCCTTGCTGCTCATGACAACCGCTTGCGGCGAGGATGAAAGTTATAGTGACACGAACTCTTCAGAAGTTAATCAAACAACAGAAATCAGGAATGGTGAAGTTAAAATGAATTGTTCCTCCAGTTCACCAGATAATGAGGTTACTACAACAGCAACTGTTAATGGAAGAGAGTACAAGTGTGAGAATGGACGGACGGTTAGGGTGAGATAAAGCTGCTTAGGTCAAAGGTCTTGATTGACAACAGAAGCCTGTAGGACGAAACAGACGGTTGATATCAGCCTCTAGCACAATGGAAAAACTTGGTAACTGTGCATTTAACAGTACTCGTAACTGTTCCATAAGTTGCGAGTAAAAGCACAATCACAAAAAATGGTCGAATTGAGTGCAATTTTTACTTAGTACCAACAATGTCTTGCTGAATACAATATTTATTTATGAATTAATTCTTAATTAATTCATAAAGTTACGGGCTAGAAGCGCAACATCCACAGATGTCTTGACACTCCCCTGCCAGCGTGAATATCGCAGTCATCTCTATTCAATGTATTGTAAAATACATTCAAATGTAACATTGTATCTATCTTAGGGAAGAAATAGTACGATTGATTTGTCGGTAATATGGGTATTATATTTATCCCATTACGGAAGTACACAAAGCTTCTGTCTACTTTTCTAGTGGCATATGATTAATAGACCTCTTGCAAAAGTGAGATTTTACGAGGTTCTGTTAAGAGTTAAGCGTTCAGAATTAAGAGTTCCCTGTTAAGAGTTCCCTGTTAAGAGTTCCCTACAACTGCCACGAAGTCTAATGAAATGACAAATAAAGAAGATATTTTCAGGGCTGAAATAGATGGTTTAGCTGTTGAGGTGATGGCACTAGGGGCAGAAGTTGTGGATTTGAAAGTTGAAATGACAGCACTTAAGGCAGCACTTGACGACAAGATTCAAAGCGCTATCTGACGCGCTCAAAGTAAATATATGAAATTTCAGTCTCAAAAAGAATTTTCTGAAACTTTCGATGAGTGAGGTTAAATTTTATCTTATGTAGCTACTTTGACAAAAAGTTTTAACATAAAGATAAGTTTGCGGATACTAGAACACCCGTAGACTTGTCTGCTCTTGCTCATGCTGTCTTGACTCAAAAATTAATTTATGCTATTACCTACTAACATTTCTAAAACTCCCTCGGTTGAGCCTTTGATAAACATTTGGGCGGAGCGTTATACAGTGGATGTGTCTTCTCTATCCAAAAATCCTAAATTCTATGGAGAATTGATTAAAGCAGCTTGGCCGGAAGCTAGAGCGTTGACTGCAGCTAAATTGTTGAACAGAGTATTAGTTCGTACAACTAATCAAGCAACTATACGCGCAAAGTCTCTGTACGAATATATTCCTGAGATTATTGATTCTTACTCAGAGCAGCGAATCACTCAATTTGCTTGCAAAGTTTATCAAAGATTACTGGAAGTTTACCAACAGCAGTCTGGTATCCTTGTCATTCCTACAAGCAGACAAACAACAACAAGTGATGATCAGCAGACAACTCTATTGCTATGGACCATACCAAACATCGAAAAGCTGGTCAATGAGATGCAACAGTTGTTATTGACATACCAGGAACAACACATAATGGCAAGAGATCAGCGTGTGGTTGGCTTTCTGACTACGCTGTTCAATTTCACTAACCAATCATTAATAAGTCAATTGACATCAGCTGAGAAAGTGCTGCTGTGTCCCTATTTCAAGTTCATTGAAGAATATGTTGCTATCCCCTGGGTGCGAGTCTGTGCAGCTGCTGCTAAGTATCAGCTAGGTTCACCAGCCTTGACTCTGGTTGAGCAAATGTTGCCTATGGCTTCTGAGATTAGTTCAATGGTTTACTGTCGGCTTTTAGAATTACTGCCCAATCATCGTAGCTTAAGAGGCGAATTGGGTCATCCACAGGTAACGCACTCTTGTCTTCGTGACTTAGATATGTTCCAGGGTTACTTATGGCTTTGCGTGTTAGAGGAAAGTCTAAAACCTGTGAAACAGGAACTGGTGCCATTATGTGTGATGGTTATGCCGAGTGTGGGAGTGAAATGGGAAATGACGGACAAATGGAAACGATTCTTAGCAGATGAAATAGAAAGCCGTGTGCAACTAGAACACAAACCTCTTTTGCTTCATTACACTCAAGGTATGGAAGAAGCATTCTTTGCAGCACGTAAGCAGCTAGGTTACCAGGGTGACGTAGTAGAAGTTATCTCTGAGTTTGCAGGAAACTTGGCTGTTCACCTCAACTCTGAAAATGCTTATGAGACTATGTGGTCAAGGCAACAGAGATGACAGAGTGACAAGTTATCTATAAGCTTTATATAACAGGGATTTTAACCGTTTTACCGGTAAAAAGATGAAGCCGCAAATCGAATAGGCTTAGCGCTAAATTTTCAACTAGGTTATCAGGTTTGAGACAGGAGTTGCTTCTTTTCGTTGTCAATAAGCCTGTCAATAAGCATCTATCTTGCCTGAGTATTGACCAATGAATAAGACATCAAAGGTGACATCAAAGGTAGTCCTAGATTTTTTCCAGTTCTAGAAGAAACGGGGCTGACTCACCGTCTTCCCGTGAACAGTATTGCGTATTTTTTGGGAATAAAAAGAAGCTGATTCTTCGTTTTTGGCACACTCCTGTGTGAACTGAATTAGATGGTGCCCAACCAGTCCCACGTGAATCAGTTGCTCGATATTACCAGCTTTGAATGCTGGTAGTGCCATTTTCCAAAAAGTGTTGCGATAGTTACCCAATATACCAACCCGCAGTAGAATATTGGTCAAAATTGTTAAACCTGTCTTAATATTTGCCCAAGAAGTGCGAGCAGGACTATTGGGAACCTCTATCCGATTAGAGTAAGTATGCTCCATGTTGTAGGCATACCTCTGATAGAGAAATTCCGGCTCATATGCCGTTGTAATGCAGCGACGCCACATCTCAACGACTTGTTCATAAGGCATTAAAAACTCGATATTCGACTCGCGATTTTCATCAAATATTAATCGCCCTTCTTTTTCTAACCTGCGCCACAATGGAGTTCTCGGCAATGCATGAAGCAGGTTAATTGTCAACATGGGAATTTGAGACAAACGAATAAACTCGATAATTCGGTCTGCAGTTGCTGGTGTATCTGTGTCAAACCCGATGATGATTCCAGAGACAACTTCCATCCCGTAGCTATTTAAAACCTTGATTGCTTCCAGAATTGGCATACTGAGGTTGTGAGTTTTGGAAATCGCGTTGAGAGCTTCTGGTTCTGGTGTTTCAATACCGCAAAAGACTGTACAGAAATATGCTTCACGCATCATTTCCAAAAGTTTGGGACTTTGCGCTAAATTCAATGTGGCTTCACAAGCAAATTGAATGGGATAGCCATTGCGCTTTTGCCAGTCTATGAGATGAGGAAGCAACTGCATGACGGCACGGCGATTACCCACAAAGTTATCATCAACAAAATACACTGCCCCCGGATTCCCATATTCCAACATTGCATCTAGTTCAGCGCTAACCTGTTCTGGAGTTTTTAGGCGGGGGTTGTTGCCATAAAGTTCAGGTATATCACAAAACTCACAATGATAAGGACAACCACTGGAGAACTGGATATTGCCAAGGAAATAATCATTCAAATTTAGCAGGTGATAAGCTGGAATCGGAAATTCATTTAAGGGCAATCGTTCTTTGGTTTCAAAGCGGATTTGCTGTGGGGGGCGATTGCTATGTAAATCCAAATACTCAATCATTTGGTCAGTTGCATCCCCCAACTCACCCAAATGCAAAATATCAAACTCTGGGTAATATTCTGGACAACCAGACACCGAAGGCCCACCCACAACTGTGATTTTACCTTCTTGATGGGCAAGCTGATTAATTTGATTCATCTGTGGTCGCTGGATATGCATCCCACTGACAATCACTACATCAGCCCACTGGAAGTCAGCCCTTGTTGCTGAATTCACATTTTCATCAATAAAGCGGACTTCCCACTCTTTGGGTAAATAGGATGCGACAACCAAAATGCCTTGTGGTGGCATAAAAGCGCGGACACCACCTCTTAGAGGATAAGCATGGTGAAAGGTTCCAAATGAGCGGCTGTACTTGGGAAATATACAGAGAATGCGTCTATGATTGCGCGGAATTTGCGAAGTGTTCCGAGTCGTCTTTTCAAAAAGAGGTTTTTCTAAAGACATTAACTCACCATTCATAAAACCTCGTGGGATGTGTGGAAACTCAGAGGCTTTAGCCCTGAGAGGAAACACGACTCAGGCAGTTTTAACTGCCGTGGTTCTCCATGAGCCGTAAGATTTGAATCTGCAATCTATTGGTATTGCACTTTGAGTTAATCTTTTACCAGTCTCTAAACTGTGTAAACTAATCGTTTTTCTGTCCGGGTCTTTTTTAGTTGGTGATTCCTGCCAACCACCGACATAACAAAAACCAAATTTAGGATGCTTGATTACTGAACCGCGCTTGAAACCCGCGCTTACTGTGCCTCCGTATCTAGTGCGGATATGTCCGACAGAATGCTGCAAGCGATGAAGTTGGCGACGATGAAACTCTAGCGGAATAATCTCAATTAATCGGGTGTTTTCCGGTTTGAGATGCCCATTGACGAACCAGTTGGCAAGTACCCAGGAATCAACACAGTGAGCGTCAAACTTGTTAGATAATTTGTTTTTAGATTTTTTCAATCCTAAGCTTTGACGCATTTCGTAAGTGTCGTTACCCGTCCTAGTTTCTAAACTGGCTATTCTCTTTAGTTCAGAATAAAACCACTTTTTACCAACCTCTAACGGGCTGAACATGGTATTCCATTTTCTTGAACCTTTCCAGGTCTTAGCTTTAATATCTTCAACAACAAAGGTCGAAATAGGGAACATCAAAGCTAACCACTTGCAAATGCGTAATTTCCATTGCCACCTAGCTTTAGTAGACGGTGGTAATTTTTGTTTGTTTACAAGTCTATTTTTGCGGTTTTGGCGGCATGGAGTATTACGAAATCTTCTGGCGCGTCGCATATTTCTACGAACTTCTACATGGTCTTTTACCCAATCAATGGCATGGGTCTGGATGTTTAGGTAAGTATGCGCCTGTGATTTAACTGTGTAGCCTTCTCGCTTACTTCCGGGATCAACACCAACTGCTACTGGTTGCGTGTTTCTATTAGATGGCTCTTGATTTAATCGAACACAAAATACTCCTTTTTTGAAAAAAGGTGTAGCCTTACCTGATTTAATCCAACGTTTTGCCCTACTAGGGGTAGTTGGCATCATGGGATGGTTATTTGGGTCAACTACTGGGACAAACATTTACGATAAGTCCTATTACTAGGTATTTATATCCCTTCGCTACTGACTACCACAGAGGTTAAAAACTAGGGAAGTATTCTTAACGTGTTTCGAGTTACCACACTCAGGCCATTCAGTTTAATTAGCTAGACACTTGTTTAACTTGATTTGGGGAGGTGGTGAATTCCCCTCTTGCAAGCCCAGTGGCTTTAGCCCTAGGTTAGTGACACTGGATTCACTCCACAAATTTGAATAGCTAAAAAAATCTTATCCCCATCCCCTCTCCTGAACAAGGAGAGGGGTGCCCGAAGGGCGGGGTGAGGTTCTTCGTTTTTTTATAAGTGTTCATCCGAACATAATATTATTTGTTATTTCCACTAGTTTACCGCCTTTTATGAGTCGAAATCTTCGCCCGCGCCATTCAATTGTGCTGCCAAATAAGCTGTAGCACCAAATGAGAAAGCCAATGACGTCGCGTACAGGAACAATCCAGAAAAACTTTTGGACACCAAAGTCTTGAAGGTAGATAACACCAACAACCCAGCCCATGACTAATCGCATCACCCAAGTGATAGCGAACACAGCACAGCCTATTGTTGATCCACCCGTAGCAATCAGTAGTAACAAGCTTGTGACAGTACCATAAGTAAAAATCAGTCCCAGATAACCCCAAGGACGGGAAACTCGTATACAACGCGCCCAGCGAATTTGACGCTGGATGGAATCTGCTATAGTGCTAGATGCCAATACGTGGTCAACTATGTAGTCGGAAAGGACAACCATTGAGCCTGCTTGAGTGGGTAAGTAACCGAGTTGAAAGTCGTCTGCGAGATAATCGGCGATCGCCCCAAATCCCCCAATTTCATCTAGCACTTGTTTGCGAATCACAATCGTTGAACCAAAGGCGAACTTGATCCCTTCTATTTGATTGCTGATTAAGACACCTGCATGGAAATCAGTAGCAGTTCCAACAGCTTCCAAAATGCTTGCCCATCCTTTGGCTAGAGAACGGTATAGACAAGTGACAACACCAACACTCTTGTCTTCTAGTGGCTGGATAACTCTTTGCAGATATTCTATCCCAACTCGGATATCGCTATCAGCAATCACCAAGATTTCATGTTTAGCTTTGGTGACGGCGTTAGCCAAATTACTCACCTTGGGGTTAGTTCCGATGATGTCTTCGCAGACGACTAACTCAATATCTAATTCTGGAAACTCGTGAATAATTTGCTTGACAACTGGTATGCCACAGTCTATTGGATCGCGAACACAAAAGATAATTTGATAGTTTGGGTACTTCTGTTGGCAAAAAGAAACTAAATTGTTGTATGTTTCGTCATCCTTACCACAAATAGGCTTGAGGATAGTAACGGGTGGGTGGAAATTTAGCTGTAGGGGATGGGGATGATGGAAGAAGGCGAACGCTGCATAAATTCCATAACAGTAAAACAAGACAGCCGATATACAGAGGATTAATAATAGGAAATGAATGATAGTCAGACTCAAAGTAGTTGTCAAAAGCATAGAAAGATACATTTGTTGTCTCAGATGCGACAGTGTGGGCGTATTATGAATGACCTGCACATTAGTGTATGACTTCAAATATGACTTTGGAGTCAAAAAAATACGACTTTTGAGGGATACTAGAAAAAGTTTTTATATGTAATGTCATGCTTTTTCCTAAGAAGGTTCCACTGGCGGCGCGCCACCAGTTATGAATGAAACAAACACCTTTTTCCCTGTTCCCTGTTCCCTGTTCCCTATTCCCTGTTCCCTGTTCCCTGTTCCCTGTTCCCTGTTCCCTGTTCCCTGTCATGAATCTGATTTACTTTCTCCTGCGTTCTTCTTGGGGAATGGTGGCGATCGCAGTTGTCACCGGATTTCTCAGTGGCGGTAGCAGCGCCAGCCTCATAGCCCTGATCAGCACTGCAGCAAGTCGCAGCGCTGGTGAACGCCTCACAGGTATGGCTTGGGGTTTTCTCGGACTGGCACTCGTAGCACTTATTACGAGTGTTATTTCTCAGGTGATGCTGATTCGCTTATCTCAGCGTGCTGTGTTTCAACTACGGATGGGCTTGAGTCGCCAGATTCTCTCTTCCGGGTTGAGTCATTTGGAACAGATAGGAAGTCCTCGACTCTTGGCAACCCTCACAGAAGATGTACAGACAGTTGCTAATGCTGTACACCAACTGCCTTACCTTTGTATTGATATTGCTATTGTAGCGAGTTGCCTGCTGTATATTACTTGGCTATCCTGGTTTGTACTTCTGATGGTTATAGGACTTGCAGTGGTAGCAATTGGTAGTTCGCAGTGGCTGTTAATAAGAGGAGAGAAATTCCTCACTCTTGCACGAGATGATCAAGATGTCTTGTTTAAGCATTTCCGCACTATTACCGAAGGAGTCAAGGAACTTAAATTACACCACAGACGGCGTCAAGTCTTCCTTTCTCAGAATCTGCAATCAACAGCAGCCCAATTCAGCCGTCACAACATTCAAGGTTTAACCCTGTTTACATCAACAACGAGTTGGGGAAGACTTTTGTTTTTTTTCGCGATAGGTTTTGTGCTGTTTGCACTTCCCCACCTGTTCACCATCAGTCGCCAAACTCTCTCAGGCTACATCTTGACATTTACATACTTGATGATGCCGATGAATAACCTTATGGAGAACCTCCCCGTAATCAGTAAAGCTAGCATAGCCTTGCAGAAGATAGAGTCACTGGGTTTATCTCTGGCAAACCAAGCTGAACAATCAACGGTTCCACCAGAAAGCAAGTCTTCGTGGCACGACTTACAATTTGTGGATGTTACCCATACTTATCGCACAGATCAAGAAGACAGCAATTTTATTATCGGTTCTATTAACATAACGTTTTATCCTCAACAACTGGTGTTTATTGTTGGAGGAAATGGCAGCGGTAAATCCACTCTAGCCAAACTTATTACAGGACTCTACATTCCGGAAGCTGGAGAAATTTTGTTTGATGGAGAGTTAATTACCGAAGAAAATCGAGAGTGGTATCGCCAACATTTTTCTGTGGTGTTCTCTGACTTCTATTTATTTGAAGAACTTTTGGGATTAGATAATATTAACTTAGATACTCAAGCTCAAGAGTACTTAAAACTACTCCAAATTGACCATAAAGTCAAAGTGAGAAATGGTAAATTTTCCACGACCAATCTTTCACAAGGGCAGCGCAAACGACTGGGCTTGCTAACAGCATATTTAGAAGATAGACAAATTTATCTCTTTGATGAATGGGCGGCTGACCAAGATCCAGTATTTAAAGAAATTTTCTACACTCAACTTTTACCAAAACTGAGAGATAAGGGTAAAACTGTACTGGCAATTACTCACGATGACCGCTATTTTCATGTAGCAGACAGGATTATAAAACTGGATTACGGTAAAGTTGAGTTTGATAAGACAAGGAGTCACTAAGACGATTTGAGAAAAGAATGCGACAGATGCGTAGGTTGGGTAGAGCGGAGCGAAACCCAACATTTACAGGTATTGTAGGCGTTGGGTTTCGTGCCTCAACCCAACCTACATGTGTAGCTATTACTGCGTCTTCGGCTACGGATAGCCCAATTTCGCTTACGTGAATTGTTTCAATACCTACATTACATAGCAAAACTCCTGCAGAGCGTGGTAGTCCCTGATCAAGCAACAGTTTCATACGTGGTGGGTAGCTCAATAATGCGGTCATCTAAGTAGGAAGAAGCAAAAATTAAGGCTTGCCGAATGTCTTCCTCTTCGAGTTCTGGGAACTCTTGACGCAGTTCTTCTCGTTCAGGGTATATAGCCAATAACTCAATCACTCGACGAACTGTAAGACGAAGATTACGAATGCAGGGCTGTCCATTCATCTGATTGGGATTGCTGGTGATACGGTCTAATTTCATCTATTCTGGCTCCAGAATTCTGACCCCATATTGTCACAAAATCTTACAAATAAGCACTCTTTGCGTACAAACCTGATATTAGTACTCTCAGTCACGCTAATTACAGTATCCTTCCCAACCTCATATTCAAAACTCATAAAATACTGAGGACAACACAGGTGCGTCACCCATTCTTTTTTTTCGCCTTACCCCTTGCAACCGTATTCAGCTTTAGCTACCTCACCATTGCAAGAGCACAAATCACTCCCGATAACAGTCTCGGTGCAGAAAGTTCAGTAGTCACGCCCAATGTCCAAATAAAAGACATTCCTAGCGACAGGATTGATGGAGGCGCGATTCGTGGAGGGAACCTGTTTCACAGTTTTCAGGAATTTAATATAAATGCAGGTAGAGGAGCTTATTTTTC
>NZ_QMEB01000149.1:0-8131 GCF_012912135.1 Brasilonema bromeliae SPC951
TGCTCCACTTGGGGAGACCCCAAGACCGCACTGGCTCCCCTCCCGCAGCGCTGGTTTCACTGCTAGCAACATATGAAAGAAACACCATCCTCCTTCTTAAGAGTTCCCTTTTCCCTGTTAAGAGTTCCCTGTTCCCTGTATTTCTTAAAAGGTTGTATTGTGTTTTTACGGCAGCCAACGGGGATGAAATCCTACTAAGGGTAGCTGTTGTGGCTTGATCTCGTTGACTGCACTAGGATCTGAGATCGGCAATAAGGGTATTAACCACAAACTACTGGTCGCGATTGGCTGTCCTTCATCAGTTGTCAACATATTCGCTTGTGATGAGTCAGTGGGGGTTGTCTGCGGTACAACTTGGTCAAGTAACAACCCCAAACCATCAGGTGCTAAACTCATCTGTACATTTCGATGGTCGGGAGGCAAAACTAGCAGTGGTTTCTGTTGCATGGTTTTGAGGTCAATTGCCACTAAATATGGTTGTTCTTGATAGAGTTCCCCTGGTAAAAGCTGTGTTAACAAACAGTAAAGGGTGGGTGAAGCAGTATCAAACTGGCAACTGAGAATTGAACCTTTGGTGCGTAACAGTGGTTTTTGGACGCCTTGGTTCCTCAGCAAAAACAATTCTCGCGTGGAATCTGGATTAAACTTGACCATGACCGCTTGCAACCCATCCTGAGAGAAAGCCTCCACTAAACCAAACTCCGGAAAAAAATCTCGGGGCTTGCTGGCGTCTGCTTGGAGAGGTAATAGCCCTATTCCCTGACCTTGGGCTATTGCGACCTCTTGACTATCCGCCGTAATCATAAAGTCTCCTCCTGGTTGACTTTTCAGACGTTTAGGGGTTAGTTTTTCCTGAGAACTTTCGTTGTTTAGGGGCATAAACCACAGCCCAAAGTCACCTGGTTCATCTTTTTTTCCTCGTTGGATAACAAGAGTTTTTCCATCTGGCGATAAGTCAAATTTCAGATTTTGATATTCTTTGTTATCCAAAAGCAAATCAACTTTACCCAGTGCTTGTGCTGGTTTTTCAGATTTTGCAGAAATCCCTGTTGTCACAGTGTAAAGCTGAGTTGACAGTAAGTCTTGGTTTCCTACTTTGCGAGCAGAAAATAAAATTTTATCTCCATTTGGAAAGGGCTTAAAATCCATGACAACTAAGTCTTTGGGAGTGAGTACCATTTTTCGTTCTTGGCTTAGGTTGTAAAGAACTAATCGCCCCTTGTCTTGTTGGTCTGCCCCGATGTAAAGAATAATGCGATCGCGTGTGCGGAAACTTCCTGTAAAAGGCTGTATCTGTCTGTTTTTACCTTCTTTTTGGGAAAATTTATCTCTTGCTCCCTGCAACTGTACTTTGTACGTTGTTCCATAGGGGGCTGGTGTCAGAAGTGTGTAAACCATCCGCCGTCCTGCCCAACTCACTTTACCTGCTAGAGGCGGATCAATTTTGATGTTATCCTCTACGCTTTTTGAGTCCATTGGGCGACTGAAGGTGAGGGTAAAGGATGTGTCATCTGCTGCAATTTGTTGATTTTGCCAGCTAAAATGACGCACACTCGGCTTAACTGCATCACCCTGTAACATCAATAGCCCAATCAGAAAACTGAGGATGAGTATCAGTCCTATAGCAATACGATCTAAAGGTTGGAAAAAAATTTTACTCGTGGTCATTATTATCAGTTATCAATGATCAGTTATCAGTTATCAGTTAATATCTACGAATCAATAGGTTCGATTTAAACAATAGCAATCCTATATGAGTTGTGAGAATTATCGATTAGCAACAAGACGCCAAGGACGCCAAGAAAGAGAAGAGAAAATCTTACAAATGATTTAGGACTGCTAAAGGATTTTAACAATTAACAGAAAATTGATCACTGTTAACTGTTCACTGATAACTAGTAAGTATATGGATCTTTGGGTTGAGGAATTTTCTTCAAGGAAGTTGCATCGATGGTCAGTTGACGTTTATTTGCTAGGTTTTCCGTCACCATTTGTCCTTCGACTTCTAACCAGGTATCGGCTGGGTAATTATCACGACTCTCTTTGAGTTTTACAGGTAATCCTACGGGATAGGCATCTGCAGCACAACAAGTGATCACAAATCGTGCCAAGAACAAATGTTCTTTTCCTAAATCTGGTGGATGGATGACAAATCCCTGTACTTTGACTTTTTGTCCTGTATATGCGTCTGGTTCTGGGTAGACATTCAGCGTACGTACCCAACCTACCAGTGTTCGTTCTTCTAGAGGGCTGGAAGCGCGAAATGGTTGGGGTTGGGCGCGTTTTCCTTGGAGTTGATCGGGTGTTGTTTGGGGTTTAGCGCGTGTTGCTCCCATTAAATCTGTCACACCTCGTTGAAGCGCAGTTTGGCTGGCAAAAACGTGGGGTGTGATTATTAATCCTAAGATTGCTGCTGTTAACACTAAAGCACTGCTCCAACCGGGTGGAAATAAAGTCAGGTGCTGAACATTTGGGGCGATCTGACGACGCCGTTGCGAAAGTTGCTGTGTCTTGAAAAAAGCAATAGTTATCAAGCCAATAGCACCTACAATTGCTAACCAAAAGTAGTCGGGGTGAATTAGCAAGTTTAGCTTGTTAGTTAGCCAGTATTTTAGGATTAAAAGACCCCAAGCTGCAATTGCTAAGACATCCAGCCAAGGCAGTAATTTTTGATAACGATTTTGAGATTTTTTTTTGGAATTGAAGTCATTGGTCATTAGTTATTAGTCAATTGCTAAATGACGTGCAAATTGATGAAGAGGGTGAAACTGTGAAGTTATTAGTCGATTTTTAAATGACATGCAAGTTGAGGTAGAGGGTGAATAAAAATGTTAACTGTGCCGCTAAAAAAAACAAGTAAATGATTGCTTTTGGTTTCAAAATTGATAACAATAAACCAATGCCTTTTATGTCAATCATTGGTCCAAATACCAAAAAAGCTAATAAGGAACCACTGGTAAAGGTTGAAGCAAAAGAAAGGGCAAAGAATGAATCAACTGTAGAACAAATTGACACCACTACAGCTAAGATCATCATGGCAGTGATAGAGCTAATTGGACCAGCCCCCAAACTGATGATAAATTCACGGGGCGTTAGTACTTGAATAGCAGCAGCAATAGCGCTTCCTATAACTAACACTGCTCCTAGTTCACGCAATTCTTGCACACAATTATCGACTAACAACCGCAGTTTATCTGGTAGGGGTTTACTGGGTTTAGAGGCTGGCATATTTGCTTGCAAAATATCCCCATCCATCCGTATGCTTTGTCCTGCTTGTCCTCCTAGCAAATATGTTCCAGACTGTAATAAAGTAGATCCAGTCGCTTCCTCCTGCTGAATGAATTGACTTCTGGTGCTGCGTTTGGGTTGTGGTTTTGCAGGTGGATTAAATTTTAGATAACGAGCGATCGCAGGCTGTACCACAGGAGCTAAATCTTTTTGAAAACCGAAGATAAAGGCGACGATAACTGCGATCAATAAAGAAAGTACGACTCGTAATACCACGATTTCTGGCTGATCGCGAAATGCTGTCCAAGTTGCCCAAATTACGATGGGGTTAACTGTTGGTGCTGCTAGCAGAAAGCCAATTGCTACTGGTATGGGGACTCCTTGCATCAGCAACCGTCGTGCTACTGGTACATTTCCGCATTCACAAACCGGAAATAAAAAGCCCACGAGACTACCGACTAATGCACCCAGAAACGGATTTTTGGGCATTTTTTCCACCAGTTTGCCTTCATCGACAAAAAACATTAGCAAACTAGAGAACAAAACCCCAAGCAACAAGAAAGGTATCGCCTCGACTAGCAAACTAAGAAAGAGAGTAAAACCATTGTTCAGTTGATTCATGTGTGTCGCTTATGAAAGCGGTGTTGAGTTTTTAGATTTTGCCAAGTCATTTTATGATGGAAACAAGTATTACTCATAGATTGCGATTATTCAAGAACACTCGAGTAACAATATTTTAGGTTGCTAATTACGATTTTTTATCTAGCCAATCTTCCGTTAAGCATGAGTCATGAGCAATTAGAGTCCTACATAGCTGTATATGCTTCCCTGTGTGCTCTTGGGTGAGCCGTAATTTCTAGATTGTCAGACTTCAAAATTAGTTCCAATTTGGGAGAGTCCGCATCTATTTGCACAATTGTAATTACGACATTTTCTTAGTCAAGGTAATTTTGCTTGATAGTATGTTATTCTTCGCCCATTGTCATAAGGGGTTCACAGTTTTTAAACATTTGGGGATCGCTATGGTAACGACTCATTTTGGGATATGCCTATTTTAGGTAATATCTCATGGGGGTGATGGATAAATAATTACTACAAAATTTTTAAAACTGCAAGACCAAAATGGAAGAAATATGGTAAGTCGCATTCTTGTAGACAGGTAGCAGTGAGACTGCGCGCAGGGAGGGTTTTTCTTGTGCAGCCTCTGCGCAATTCGCAGCCATGCCTACGGCATAGGATTATTTGTAGATAAGTGCTGACATAATTACTTTACTTGGTTCAAAATATCTTCTACCAGCCTATCTTAGTAACTTCGTCGCCTTTGTAACCAATCGACTTCAGTGCCTGATTGAACCGCTCTAAACCAACTTTCTTAATATCATCTACCATTTCACCAGAGCATGATGTAACCAAGCTTAGAGCCTTCATCATCTAATTGTTGAGCTTCCATGTAAGAGCGTGCTAATTTTCGGGCTTCAGTCATCGTTTCAGCGTCTTTAGCTGATACTCTATTTTTCGCGACACCTTGAGAAATAAGGTACTCAGAGGTTTTTTCCCGATGCCATAAATAATAAGGCGTATGCGTTCATTGGGCGTGATTTTTTCAAAGAAACCACCATCTTTAGCCATTTGACTAGGCTCACCATCTTTTTCGCGTAATCCGTATTGCTTGAGCAGATTACCGAATTTAACGGCTGATACTCCAAACTCTTGACCTAGTTCAGTTAAAGTTTTCCAAACTTTTCGGAAGTTGTTTTTCTTTACCACGATATAATCCTTTTGGGTAATAGTGTTCACCTCGACACTTATAATGAACCACCTATGTATAACCGATGATTAAGATGTGGGTAAATATTAGCGAATAGTTTTGCATCCTACTCTAGGCGCGGCTGTTGCTAACCTTATGCTATGAAAGAAGATATGGACTAATGTGAAAAGCTATATTTTTTCTAGTCGTATAATATTTTAATCTTCAAATGAGCAAGTCAGTTGTCATCAATCTGGGACACGGTAACTTGTGTCATGGATTTCCAAAAGTGACTATCCAATTGTGGACATTTAATCAACCGCTTCCAGAGCAATTCATCGGCTCGTTACCACCTGCACCAAAGTTGATTGAATTGTATCATAAATGGCAGCTAACCTATCATGGTTTATGTAAATCCGTGTATCTACGTTCTCGGTTGGCAGGGGAAAGGGAAGACGATGAACTGGAAATTGATGAAGCCGCTATAACCAACATCTCTAATGTTGAGTTTCAGGATTTATGTCAACAGTTACAAGAAAGTATGAATGCTTGGCTCAAATCCGAGGGAATTCTCAATACTAGCCGACAACTACGCACCTTACTAAACCCAACAGAAGAAATACGAGTCATTCTTGAAACTGATAATGAAATGATGCGGCGAATACCCTGGTATCGCTGCGATTTATTTAATGATTATCCACGTGCAGAAATAGCTTTATCTCAATCAGAATATAAACGCCGTGAATTGTTACAACCACAAGTTAATCGAAAAATAGTTAGAATCTTGGCAATTTTGGGGAACAGTGAAGGTATTAGTTTACAAGTAGAAAGTGAATTTCTCAAAAATTTGCCAGGTGCAGAACCTGTTTTTCTTGTCAATCCAACACGTCAAGAATTCAACACACAGCTTTGGGATTCTGCTGGCTGGGATATCCTATTTTTTGCTGGTCATAGTCACAGCGAAGGTGAAACAGGTCGAATTTATATTAACGAAAACAAGACAAATAATAGTCTGACAATTGAACAGTTAGAAGAAGCTCTGAAAGCAGCCATTGACAATGGTTTACGCTTGGCAATTTTCAACTCTTGTGATGGTTTAGGATTAGCAAATGCGCTACAAAAATTGAATATTCCCACAGTGATTGTAATGCGAGAGCCAGTGCCAAACCTCGTAGCACAAGAATTTTTTAAGTATTTTTTGCAAGCTTTTGCACTAGAACAACTGCCTCTACACCTAGCAGTGCAGCAAGCACGCAGAAAGTTACATGGTTTAGAAGATGACTTTCCTGGTGCTTCTTGGTTACCTGTTATTTGCATTAATCCTGCAGCAGAATCACCAACTTGGTTACAACTGAGTGATAAAACCCTTCATTTCCATTTTAATCAAATCCATTTCAATCAAAATACGAAAACAAGAGCCACCAGCAAACATCAGGACTGGGGAGAGGCGATTGATGCCTCAGTGTTTTACGGACGTACTGAAGAACTTACCACTTTAAGGCAATGGATTATTAAGGAAGATTGCCGACTCATTACTTTAATTGGTATGGGTGGGATTGGCAAAACAACTTTGTCTGTGAAGTTAGCACAGCTTTTGCAAGATGATTTTGAGTATTTGATTTGGCGAAGTCTCCGTAATGCGCCATCAATTCATGAGCTTTTGAGCGACTTAATTAACTTTTTTTCCAATCAACAGGAAACCGTTTTACCAGAAACTTTAGACGGTAAAATCTCTTGCTTAATAAAATACCTGCGCGACTCACGCTGTTTGTTAGTGCTAGACAATGGTGAGTCAATTTTATGTAGTGAAAAACGTGCCGGAGCATATCGACAAGGATATGAAGGATATGAGCAACTTTTCAAATGTTTGGGAGAAAGTAAACATCAGAGTTGCCTGGTGTTAACAAGTCGAGAGAAACCTAGAGGAATTAGCGTAAAAGAAGGTATCAACTCTCCTATTCGTTCACTGAGATTGTTTGGCTTAACACAAGCAGAAGGTCAGGCAATTCTGGCAGAAAAAGGTTTTTATGTATCAGAAGAACAATGTCGATCGCTTGTGGAGTATTATGCAGGCAATCCTTTAGCCTTAAAGATTGTCGCAACAACTATTGCGGAATTATTTGACGGCGATGCTGCTCAGTTCTTACAACAAGGCACAATTGTATTTGGGGATATTTCAGATTTACTAGAACAGCAGTTTAATCGGTTGTCAATTCTAGAACAACAGGTGATGTACTGGCTGACGATTAATCGTGAATGGATATCTTTTAAAGAATTACAACAAGACATGATTCCTGCTGTTTCACTACGAGATTTGTTAGAAACATTAGAATCTCTACAATCGCGTTCATTAATTGAGAAGAACTCAGGTAACTTTACCCAACAACCGGTGGTGATGGAGTATGTAATTGACCGATTCGTCGAAGAGATTTGCCAAGAAATTGAAACTGAAGAAATAGCATTATTTAATCGATGTGCATTCATCAAATCTCAAGCCAAAGATTATGTGCTCAATTCACAAATTAGGCTGCTCCTTAAGCCTGTAGCAGATAAACTATTGACCCTTTTTGGTCATCGAGAAAATATTCAAATTTACTTGAATCAGCTTTTGTCAAAACTGAGAACGTCTACCTTACAAAAACCAGGATATGCTGCTGGTAATATTCTCAATTTACTCTGGCAACTTCATGTAGACCTCAATGGTTATGATTTTTCTAACTTAACTGTTTGGCAAGCTTACTTACAGGGCATGAATTTGCATCGAGTCAACTTCGCTAACTCAGATTTAAGCAAGTCTACTTTTACTCGAACATTAGGAGGGATTTTATCAGCAACTTTTAGTCCAGACGGAAAGTTTTTGGCAACAGCTATTGATGATGAAATTATTTTGTGGGAAGTTGCAAACATTAAACAAATTATGACCTACAGTGGTCATACTTGTTGGGTGCAACCTCTTGCCTTTAGTCCAGACGGACAAATTTTAGCAAGTGGTAGCAACGACCAAACAATTCGGTTATGGAATATTCACACTGGACAATGTCTTAAAACACTGCGAGGTCATACAAGTTGGCTACAATCTCTTGCTTTTAGTCCAGACGGACAAATTTTAGCAAGTGGTAGCAACGACCAAACAATTCGGTTATGGAATATTCACAC
>NZ_QMEB01000149.1:8141-15946 GCF_012912135.1 Brasilonema bromeliae SPC951
AAATTTTAGCAAGTGGTAGCAACGACCAAACAATTCGGTTATGGAATATTCACACCGGACAATGCTTAAAAATTTTGCCGGGACATACCAGTCGAGTCATGTTTGCTACCTTCAGTCCTAATGGGCAAACATTAATCACTGGTAGTGAAGACCAAACCGTGAGAGTTTGGGATGTGAACACGGGTGAGTGTCTACAAATCCTAGAAACTCATATCAATTGGGTGCTATCTATTGCTGTGAGTCCTGATAGGCAAACACTGGTCACTGCAAGTGATGGCACAACAGTAAAATTTTGGGATTTAGCCAGTGGTGAGTGCATAAGAATATTACCAGATTACAACAGTTATGTGTGGGCAGTTGCCTTCAGCCCAGACGGCAAAACATTGGCAACCGGGAGTGAAGATAAAACAGTCAAGATATGGGATACTTTAACAGGAGAGTGTTTACAAACTTTGCATGAGCATAGCGAACGCGTTTGGTTGGTTGCTTTTAATCCAGATGGACAAACTCTAATCAGTGCCAGTGAAAACCAAACGATGAAGCTGTGGGATGTTCTGACAGGACAATGCTTGAGAACAGTGGATGGATACAGCAATTGGGTGTTATCTGTCGCTTTTAGTTCAGATGGTCAAATGCTGGCAAGTAGTAGCGAAGACCAAAGGGTAAGATTGTGGGATGTTGTGACAGGCGAATGTCTACAAACTTTACAAGGACATACTAACTTGGTTTCGTCAGTCACTTTTGCACCACAAAATATAAATGTTCGCACAGGCAAATTCATCACTTCAGATGTTGAAACGAAGCAAAGAAGTCAAATTTTAGCAAGTAGTAGTGATGACACAACCATAAAGCTTTGGGATGCAAGTACGGGTGAGTGTGTGAAAACACTTTGGGGACACAGTAGTTGGGTAAATGCAGTCAGTTTCAGCGATGATGGACAAATTTTAGCAAGTGCTAGTCGTGACCAAACGCTAAAGCTTTGGGATTGGCGCACGGGTGAATGTTTGCACACTCTAGAAGGACATACTCATCGCGTCAAAACAGTTGCTTTTAATTCTCAAAGTTCAATACTGGCAAGTGGTAGCGACGATAACACCGTCAAGCTTTGGGATGTGAGTACAGGAATTTGTTTACAAACGTTCCAAGGACACAGTGACTGGGTTTTATCTGTTGTGTTTAGTCCCTGTGCAGGCATTCTTGCAAGTGCTAGTGGAGACCAAACAATTAAGCTGTGGGATGTTTCTACAGGGCAATGTTTACAAACATTTCAAGGACATACATATCGAGTCAGGACAATCGCCTTTAGTCCAGATGGCAAAACTTTAGCGAGTGGGAGTGACGACCAAAAAGTTAAACTGTGGGATGTGAGTACAGGTGAGAATTTAAAAACATTTGCAGGACATCATAAAGCAGTCCGGTCAGTTGCGTTTAGTCCCAATTCTCCCTTATTAGTCAGTTGCAGCGAAGACGAAACCATCAAGCTTTGGAATATTGAAACAGGCGAATGCGTGAAAACGATGAGAATCGATAGACCCTATGAAGGTATGAATATTAAAAATGCCATTGGTTTAACAACTTCTCAGAAAAACACATTGAAAGCTCTGGGGGCAGTAGAGAGATAAATTAGAGGTATGATTTTAGTGTTCTCGTCCGCCTAGGACTGTAAGTCCCAGGCTTATAGGCAAAGTCCATTAAAATGGACTTGCACTGTAACTTAGTTTTGAGTAAATGTCAACACTATTTCATAGAAGTATTGGTGGTTTACTCGTAATGGTGCAAGATATCAGGTAAGCTACTCTTACAAAATTTGGTAAAAAATTTGGGTGCAATATCGAATATGGAAAATCAAGAATCGAAAAAAGATCCTGAAAGTCAAGTAACATCTGAAACAGATGATGTTAAGAAAGATATTGATCTAAAAAAGAAAGAATTAAAAACAACTACTGAAAATGAAGTTGTAGATGATACGGAAGGTAATTCGCGTTCTCCGGGAAAAACAGACAGAGGTTTATAGCCTAATACCGTTTAGTATGTAGAGACGTTGCATACAATGTCTCTACTTCTCATTTGTTGAGGAGCGCGATCTGCCTCACGCTCATGCGCTCGCGCTTTGCGCGTGAGGCAAGCGAAGCGATCGCTCTTAAAAGTAAGAACTAGTTGTCGCAGAGGCGGCGATCGCTTTGACTCACATTAGGGTTATTTTTTAGATAGTTCTGCACCCAATTGCAAGCAGGCTGCATTAGCTTATCCAGCGAAAAATCTTCTAAATTCCACAAAATCACTTTTCCTGCACCAGCAGACACAATTTTCTTGCCGTTGAGGCTGAAAACAATGCTCCTAATCCAATTGCGATCTCCATGTCCATAAAGAGTTTGCAGTTCTTTTCCCTCTAGAGTCCAAAGTTTGACAGTTGTGTCTTCACTTGCTGAGGCGAGCATCTGACCGTCAGGGCTGAATACAACGCTAGTGACCCAAGTTGTATGCCCAGTTAGGGTTTTATAAGCTTGAGTTTCAAATTGACCTGTAAAGCCTCGCTTCCACAGTTTGATGCTTCCGTCGAAACTTGCCGAGGCGAGCACTTGACCGTTAGGGCTAAATACAACACTGCTAATGTCACCTTTATGTCCGGTGAGGGTTCGTAGTACCTGACTCCGATCAAGATTCCAGAGTTTGACTGTATTGTCATCACTAGCAGTAGCAATTGTTTGACCATCAGGGCTAAAAGCTACGCTGAAAACTTTACCGTTATGCCCGGTCAGGGTTTTATAAGGTTGAATTACAAATTCACCTGTGCTGTCGTCCCGCTTCCAGAGTTTAACAGTTTTGTCGTCACTAGCAGTAGCAATTGTTTTACTATCGGGGCTGAAAGCGACGCTTTTGACCCCACCATCATGCCCGGTAAGAGTTTGCAATTCTTCACCCTCAATGCTCCAGAGTTTAACAGTTTTGTCGTCACTAGCAGTAGCAATTGTTTTACCATCGGGGCTGAAAGCAACACTCCAGACCCAATTGCGATGCCCAATAAGGGTTTTGTAAGGTTGAGTTTCAAATTGACCTGTGCTGTCCCATTTCCACAGTTTAACGGTTCCATCGATACTTGCCGAAGCGAGCATTTCACCATTAGGGCTGATAGCAATTCTCCAGATTGCCCGCTCATGGACATTACTAAGGGTTGGTAGTTTTTTGCCCTCAAATCTCCAAAGCTTGACTGTACGGTCAGTTGAGGAGGCTAAAGTTAGGGTCTTTTTGTCAGGGCTAAAAGCGACGCTGGAAACCCAACCTGTATGCCCAGTCAGAGTTTGCAGTACCTGACCTTGAAGATTCACAAGTATAACTGTTTTGTCCTCAGTTGCTAAAGCAAGCATCTGCCCAAACCCCTGCGGGGACGCTACGCGAACGGGGCTAAAAGCAACGCTACGAATTGAACGGATATATACGCCGGGGGTTATGTCATCAGGTTGAGTTTCAAATTGACCTGTGCTATTTCGCTTCCAGAGTTTGATAGTTCCGTTTAAATTTGCCGAAGCCACCAGCATTAGACCATCGGGGCTGAAAGCTACGCTTGTTACCTCGCCATCGTGTCCGGTAAGAGTTTGCAGTTCTTGACCCTCAATGCTCCAGAGTTTGACGGTGCTGTCTTCACTAGCAGTGGCAATTGTCTGACCATCAGGACTGAAAGCTACGCTTTTGACACCAGCATCATGTCCGGTAAGAGTTTGCTCAGGTTGAGTGTTAAATTGACCTGTGCTATTTCGTTTCCAGAGTTTGACGGTTTTGTCATCACTCGCAGTGGCGATTGTTTGACCATCAGGACTGAAAGCTACGCTTTTGACACCACCACTGTGTCTGGTAAGAGTTTGCTCAGGTTGAGTGTTAAATTGACCTGTGTTATTTCGTTTCCAGAGTTTGACGGTTTTGTCATCACTCGCAGTGGCGATTGTCTGACTATCGGGACTGAAAGCTACGCTTTTGACCTCAGCATCATGTCCAGTGAGGGTTTGTAATTTTATACCCTCAAGGCTCCAGATTGTTACAGATTTGTTAGTACTACCTACGGCAATTGTTTGACCATCAGGGCTGAACACCACGCTTGCTAAAAGATCGTAATCTTCTTCCAAGCGGTTGAACTCTTTCACTCTCTCTGTATAAACCACCTTTTGCAGCGTTCCTCTCACTCGTGCTAATTCTGCATCTGGCTTGAAAAGTCCAAAGGGTAAAAGTTTATCGAGAGCCTTTCCTGCTCGCAAAGCATCAATTACCGCCTCGAAATCTTGATTAGAACGCCACTCTGCGTCTGAGGCTTGCTCAAAAGCCTTAATTTGTTCTATCTGCGCGTTTCTCTGACCAATCGTAGCAAATCCCGAGAAAACTGTTAAAGCTAGCAGAGGAAGTAAGCCAAAACTACTTAATCTTAATCGATTATTCCATCTATACTCAATACTTTTTTGAATCAACTCACTAGCCAAAGCTGATAGTGCAAAGAGTGAAGCTTGTTCCTTTTGAAATGCTTTAGCTTCGTTTAACTGTTTACCCGCAAGCAGATAATCTTTTGACTTTCCCTTATCTCTCCATTCAGTAGCGGCTGCTTCAATTTTGCGGTGTTGTATCAATTTATCTCGATTGATCGAGATCCATTTTCGTAAGCGCTTCCATTCACGAATTAATACTTCGTGAACAACTTCTACTGTTTCTTCTCCAGATTTATCATTACGTCCTGTTACTACTAAACGTGCTTCAGAACTCGCTAAATGAGTAACTAATTCCCAATTTCCACTCCCAATTTCCTGATGAGTAGCAACACGCCTAGTATCTTTTGTTGCTTCACCTAATCGCACTAATGCCAGAAAAACTCGTTGTGTCTGTTGTTGTTGGGACTGACTTAGTCTGGAATAAACTTGTTCAGCGTGTTTAACTAGTGCTTGTTTGAGACCACCAATTTCGTCATATGCTCTATGAGTCATTTCACCATTTTTCTGGTTATCCCACAACTGTGTTAAAGCAAATTCTAGTAATGGTAAATTACCGGGTTCATTCCCAATATCATCTAGTATTCTTTCAGCTAAATACGTTTGTAATTTTACATTTAACTTTTGAGCAGGTTGTTCAATAGCTGCCTGTAATTCTTCTCGACGCATTAAGCCCAATGGTGTGTGTTTGAATTGCTGCAATGCCTCACAAAAAGGAAGATAAGAGAGGACATAGCCGTAGAAATCGGCTCGTAATGTAAAAACTAATGTTATGCTTTTCTGCGAAACAGTAGCCAATAAAGTATCAATGAAGCGCTGCTGTTCTTGCTTATCTTGACATTGAGTGTAAAGTTCTTCAAACTGATCTACAACTAACAAAAAGCGTTTATTAGATTTATTTTCTAGAATTTGAGACGCTACCTGATGCAGCTTAACTTCGCCTTTTTTTAGACTTTCTGCCAACTTGCTAACCTTGATGACTTTGTCTACACCATCAAGATTTGGTTCTAATTGACGTACTAAAGCAAGAGCAAGTTCATCAAATGGTTGGCTTTTGGGACGCAATGATTCAATTAACCAAATACCTTTTTCTCGCAATTTTGGAATTAACCCAGCAAACACAACTGAAGATTTTCCACTTCCACTTGCACCAATGACTGCAACCATTGGTTGTTGGTTAGTCATCCTAAACAATTCATCAGTAAATTTCTCTCGTCCAAAAAAGAACGCAGTATCTTTCTCACCGAAAGCAGATAAACCAAGGTATGGATTGGGAGGAATATCACCTGCTTCAAACTGAATATCAGCAGGGTGAATTGATGTTGTTTTCAATACGGGAATTTGGTCTTCTTTTAATCTTATCAGCTCTGTACGGCCTAAATTAAAAGCAAACTCTACTGTTTCTCCAGCACCTAAAGCATCGTAGAATGCCACAGCAAAAGCGATCGCAGCTTTATCCCCAATAGTCTGATTCATGCCAACGACATACTGAATGTACTGGCTGATAGCTTCTGCTTGTACGGATGAGTAGCAGGCATTTAAAACGACGCACTCAACCCCCTTAACTGCAAATAGCTTAAACAGTTGTGAAAGTGTTTCCTGATCTACAAGTGTTGGTTGCCCCGTATCATCCTCTAGTACAATTCCATTAACTCCTGTACCATGCCCACAGAAATGCACTATTTGCGGCTGGTGTTCTAGAATTGCCAGGTAAAAGTCTCGCGAGCGCACTGCCCCTTTCTGTACTAACCTAAACTGTCCACCCTTTGGAGCATGTTGTAATGCTTCTTCAATTGAGCGCACTTCTGCATCTAGTCTTAGTCTTGCGGTACTCGCAGGATTTGCTGCCAGAATCAAAATTGTTTTGACACCTGTGGTGTTACTCATGGCAGCCTTCAAATTGCATAAGTAGGATTTCTACATATTCTAATAGGTGCAACCAATATTAGCTTATGCACCACGCGATCTGACTTTATGAATGTCGTCAGCCAAGGAAATACTCGCATCTGGTGTGGGCACCAAAGTTGTCTGTTGAGGGCGCACAGTTGTGATGGTCATTTGACTGCTTACCCAGTCGTCACATAATTCTTCTTCCTCTGGTTTGGCTCTGATGTCACGAGATGGAATCCGGTTCATCAAACGATTCAAGGTTCCCTGACCACGACGGGGTGCTGGTACTGAGCGAGAAGGTAAATCAAGTTCGCTTTGTTGAAGCAAGGTAGCATCAAATTCGGCGGTACTGACAATCAGTTTGAGAATATCTTTAAATTCGGTAATTCCTTGTTCCCGCCATAGTTTTTCTGGAACTGTGGCAGAAATCGAGTTACCTCCTAATGCCCAAGCTTCTTGTCCTGGTTGTAGCCAGAGTCCTCCTCCGTCAAGTAAATCAGCACTGACGGCGTAGCGGTCTGTTAAATCCAACAGAGAGCAGTACAGTGGTTCATGACTGGTGTTTTTCAGCTTAACTCTAAAAGAGGGCGACTTCCACTTGTTATTTTCCTGCCGATATTCCAAGCGCAGTTGCACATCTTGGAGTTCTTGTGCGTTTTGTTCAATGACCATTTGGACTGCATCAGGTTGAATGCGACTGCTGGCGGGACTGGAGAGTTCAACGATATTTGTCCAACGAGCAATATGTTCTAATCGCTGAATGACTTGTAAAGCTGTTGCGGTTGTGTAACCCTGAATTTCAGCAACTAACGGACGGTCATCAGCGGGTCGTGTTATGAAATATTTACCATCACGAGCAACCAGTTGGAACTCGGTTTCTTCAAGGGTGGTGACTTCGCGAATATATAAGGAAGGTTGACTTTGAGGACCAGCTTGCAAGAGTGCAGTGCGAGCAAGTTGTACCCCCGCTTCTTCTCCTGTGATCAACACTCCTTTGGGTGGTAAGGGTAAACTGGTGACAACTGCTTTAAAAGTTGTGTCAGGGTTTAAGTTTTCTATACCGCTGATCTGAATTTTACTAACTTGTGGTAGGACTTGCAGGACTTTTGCTTGAGCGATCGCCCCTGACAATTGACGCAGTTGTTCAAAAGAACTATCAAAGGGAAACAACGCTAGTAAGGTTGTCTCATCTCCAACAGGTTGAGGAATTCCGTGAACTGCACCGCCATCAATTACCCAACCGTGGTCTTTGTGATCACAAACAGTGAAGTAGGGAGTATGTTCGGCGATCGCACCCCCAAGAAAAGGTTGGTCTAAGCCCCCCACAACTGTTGCTTCGATTTGCGGAGATTGTGCTGTCACTTTACTGCGAACCAAAGCATTGGTACGTTTGATTGACACTCCCCTGCCTAAAGGCGAGGGGATTCTACATTCATCGTCAGAACTTGC
>NZ_QMEB01000150.1 GCF_012912135.1 Brasilonema bromeliae SPC951
AGGCATGTGGCGTCCCTGGGCTAAAGCCACAGGGTTTTCATCTCACCCACTATAACATTTGAGGCAACGGACGAGGAAAAAGAAACCCTCAAAGCTTATTGCGAACAGGAGGGTAGAACGCAAACTGACATACTTAGAAGCTATATCCGGAGCCTCAAGCGAAAGATTAGGGCTGACGGCACTTAAAAGTGCATCGCATTCCTGAGGGCAGTTCCGTGGGCGGGTTTCCCGACTTGAGGAAACTGCCCGTCCCCACACCGCGTATTATATGGGCTTTCTGCTCCAATACTGTAAGGGACGCGGAAAGTGCGCGTTCAGATAAAGTGCTCCTGCGCCTTTGCTATTGCACCCTCTGATTTTTGGTCACGCATTGTCCACTTCGTACTGAACCACACGAGTGCAATGTTTATCTGGAAGACGCAAGTCGTGTATTCGTTGTAATGTGCAAGTTCAATTAAAGAAGTGTAAGACCCCGTCAATGCTGTGAGGAGGTGCCTTCTTGTTCGCGCCGCTGTACTTTGAATCCGTCAGTGGGGAACAACAAACACTCACTAGTTAAGGTTTTGCACAATCGCTCAAAAATCATTTGGTTGTGACTCCTTGTGTGACAAATAGCAGTCATGTCGTGCCTGCTCTAGGCTCGATTTTGTTGAGATATTCAATAATTGCTGCTTCGACAAGCCGACCTTTCCACATTGCCTGTTGCCGAGCGAACTCGTGTAACCTGTGGGCGACAGCTTTGTCTATGTATATGTTTACGTTGATTCTTTCTGTTTCCGTCGCTCTAGCCATATACTTGAAAAAAAACTTACCAGTATTGATAAATACATTTATAACTTGAAATTCTAGTAACTGCAACGTCATGATAGAAATTTGTTACTCAGTAGATGATTATGGATGGTGACGCCCGAAACAAGTTAGCACAAGCTATTAGGGGAGCTAGGGGAGAGAGAAGCCAGAGGAGATTTGCAAAGGACTTAGGTGTAAGCTATGTGACTATACAACTCTGGGAGCGCGGAGAAGTTATCCCAGATTTGGGTAATTTGGAGGCGATTGCCACCTCTCGCGGACAAACTCTTGAGCAGTTGCTTGCCGAAATTAGAGGACAAGCACCTGAAGTAACCCATAAACCAAAAGTGGCGGAGGATGTTATCCCTACCGCCAGACAGTTATCCAAAAAGGAGTGTGTTCGTTTGATTAAGCTTTTGGTTGATGAGGTAAGTGGAGGGTTTCAGTCGTAGCTACTTTGTACAATTTGCTCAAGACATTTGACGACTTCTTCAAATTTATCCTCATCATTCTGAAAAAACCAATCTGTGAACGCTTCCAACACTTCTTTTTGTGTGTAGCCTGCTGTAAAAGCAGTATCTACAAACACGAAAACGCACTCCCTAAGAGTGCGCCTGCGCTCGCTGGAAAATAATTCCTGAAAAGGATTGTAGATTTCGGCACCCTGAGAATTTTTGATTTGCATCGTCTCTTAGTCTGCTGTACTGTTGACACTCCCACGGCTATGTGAATATCGCGCTACGCGCTCATTCCCACGGCTAGCCGTGGGATTCTTGGTTCAACGAGCAACCTTGACGCTCCCACGGCTACCACATTTTTGCTCCGAGACAATGTAACATAAAGCCGTGGGATTCTGGCATAAGCGTCCCCAATCCCCGTGGATTAGTTTTTCATCCAGTTTGGGGCTGCGCCAAACAGCCCATTCTTTGAATCGGACAAAGCTATTGCAGCACATAAGTTCTTTACCACTAAAAAACTTGCCAAACCCGTTTTTGGGAGCTACTACCGCAAGGTTGTTCTGTCCTCTATCACAGCCAATCCTGTTAGTTGCATCAACTTGAGGAACTTCCTCGGTTACAGCAAACTAAGACATACCACTTATTCCGATGTTTGATGATTTTGGCACTGCCTCTTTCAATCGTACCGTCAAAAATTCCTTCCAAAACTGGTTGCCAGTGCTTAGACGCAACTTCAACAGGAACACGTTTTGTTCCTTTGATGGTCGGAAAACTAACGCCCTCTCGTAGTTCCCACTTTGTGCAATGCCCAGTTCTGATTATTTACCTCTGGCGGCAGTCGCTTGAAGGATTTCGCCTTTTTCCCAGCATCAGATGTGGTGTGTCGAATGACTTGATTAGACAGCGCAGACATGAGACGAGTTTGAACCTTAGAAGTTGTTAACTTTCGCCTCTGGTGGTAGAGGAATAGTTAACAACCAATTAGGTGACATACTCCCGCACTGACAGCAAGCTGTACAGTGCAGGCTTCTCAGCCAATCCAGCTATTGCTTAGGAGGCGCTGAGCTTTGTTTTGAGTCCACGGAATGCCCTACCGCAGACTTTGAATTTCTTACCTTGTACCCTACAAGTTTTACTGCCCTGGACGAGATGCTGGCTTATTTGCGCTATCGGACAAACCAATCGGTAACTTGTATTAATCAAGATGTGCCTACTTACTTTAATGCTGTGCAACGGAGACGCTTACCAATAATCGCAATGCTACTGGACAGAGGCTTATCAGACACCAATTTGGGTGAAGCAAACCATCTACATTGTAACAGGAAACACAGAGATTGGCGATTCGTCGCCCACCCCACTCTCTCAACGAGTAGTAGTCGTTATTGGTCGGGGCGGGGGTCTAACACGAAAAAATCTGGCAGCCTTAATGCAACGAGTACCCGTATGTACCGACGAATCAACAAACAGCTATGTTGCCAGATTTTTAGGGGACAATGCGTCGGGTGGGACTCTTTATCGCCCAAAAATTCATCTCATCACCTCCCTTCGGGTAGGTGAGAAGCTTCTTTTTGTTTTAGCTAAGTCTGTTGCCTCAGCAGTCATTTCTTCAAACAACTGTTCCTTTGTTTTATTCAATTGCGAAAACTTTAGCTTAATTGTTCGCGTTACTCGTTTCAAGTCCACGAACCTCCTTAATACTTATATTTTACCCACATGAGTAAGACAAGATATCAAGTTAACGCAAGCTTTCGTTAAGAAATTGACGGGCTAGCGCATTTGCCACGCATTCATCCCACCCCTAAAAGAGGATGGGCTTTCTGCTCTCGACACTGTAAAATTGGAATTATTTATTTGTCAAGGTTCGGTTATTTTTTAACTAATGGGCGAGTACACTCTCACGTTGCAAGCTAATTCTTGTAAGCCTACACGCTCGCCCTCACTACTGTTTCGGTAGTTGACCGAAACATAAGGTAGAGGGCAGCGTGGACTGAAAGAAGATGTAGTCGTCGCACGTTTACGAACGCGAGTTCGTGCGCTTTACGCTCACTCGCCCGCCCCACTGTTTGCCAATAGCATTCGGAAAAAACGCTTTGCGATATCCGTAAGGATTAGTGGGCACTTCACCCAAAAGCAAATAACTCACTATAAGCGGTTGTTTCGTAATGGGTATGAGGTGTCACACCCTTCACCGAAAGCTGTGAAATTTTTACAGCCGGGGAATGAGTTAACAGCTATTGAGTGCATAAAAATCTCTAGTCCCCCTTATGAAATATCAGAAGCGGTTGAAACCCGCTCAACACAAACGACTAAGGGAAGCTGGAACAATGGACACCAAAATTTTACTTGAGCAATGCCAACTGGTAAACTTTCAAAAAGGTAAAAAAATCACAATTCTCGGAGCAGGTATCGCAGGTTTAGTAGCAGCATATGAACTCGAACGCCTAGGTCATGAAGTTGAAATTCTAGAAGGTAGCCCACGCATCGGTGGTCGAGTATGGACACACCGCTTCGGTAATTCCCCAGATGCACCCTACGCAGAACTCGGAGCAATGCGTATCCCCAGCGAACATGAAATGACACTGCATTACGTACATGAAATGGGACTGTCTGACAAACTGTGCAAGTTCATGACAGTGTTCGAGGAAAGCAACGCCATGATGAACATCAACGGGCAAGTGCTTCAGATGAAAGACGCACCCCGTGTCCTGCAACAAACAGAAGGTGGTATCTTTTCTGACACACGCTACAGTGAAAAAACCCGCTTGTTTGCTGCTTGGCTCAAAACCATCATCAATACTATCGCTCCTGGTAATCTCCGTTCTGAATTTGAACGCGACTTGCAATCTCACTTAATGGATGAATTAGAGCGCTTAGATTTAAATCCCTACTTCAGCGAAGATGGCGAAACGATTGATTTGAACTCCTTCCTAACTCAAAACCCAAGCTTCCGGGCAAAGTGCTCTCAAGGATTGGATATTTTCCTGGGTGACATCATCACAGAAACCAGCCACGACTTGTTGCAACTCAAAGGTGGGATGGATCAACTCATCCAACGTTTAGCGGCTTCAATAACTGGTGAAATCAAGTGTAACTCTGAAGTTGTGGCGCTGCGCGTGCAATTTGACCACGTCCAAATCACCTACAAAGAAAACGGTCAGTTACATACACGTCGTTGTGACTATGTATTATGCACCATCCCCTTCAGTGTACTCCGTAAGATGGAGTTGAGCGGCTTTGATGATGATAAGCTCGATTCCATTCACAACACCGTCTACTGTCCCGGTACCAAGGTGGCGTTTCACGCTCGCGAGTCCTTCTGGGAAAAGAATGGCATCAAAGGTGGTGCTTCCTTCAGTGGTGAGGGCGTGCGTCAAACATACTACCCAAGCGTGAAGTTCAACCCCGAACGTGGTAGCGTGATGTTGGCGAGCTACACCATCGGTGACGATGCTCAACGGATGGGCATGATGTCCGAACAAGAGCGCTTTGACTACGTCCAAAACACTGTCAGCAAGATTCACCCCGAACTGAATGAACCTGGTATGATTTTAGACAAAGCGTCCATCGCCTGGGGCAACTACAAGTGGAGTGCTGGCGGATGCACGATTCACTGGGATGAGGCTGATGGATCTGCGAGTTACCTCAAAGCCCAAAGACCCCAAAACACCCTGTTCTTTGCTGGTGAACACTGCTCTCGCTTCCCCGCATGGTTACAAGGTTCGATTGAGTCTGCTGTTGAAGCGGTCTACGATATTGTTAAGCATAAGCCTGCTCTACAATCCACTGCTATTCCTGTTGCTGTGACTGTCTCTGGTAAAAATCGTCAATTGGCAGCAGTTGGAAGTGCTTGGTAGTCGAGCACGAGCACGTCAATATTAAAAAATTTAACAATTAACTGTTCATTTTTAATTCAGCTAAACCCTTTTTGTTATGCCTCGCGCGTGCGGGCTTTTTTTATTGAGTTCCAAGGTCCTTAAAGGGGGAAACAAAAATCCCCACACATCTCTACATTCGGATGCGTGAGGGAATGGGGAACAAGAGGGATAGAAAAAGTGACTTTTGAATCTCAGATTTTAGTTTTCCCATCGGGAATTTTTTCGTTGACCATGAAACGCAGGATGCCACAAAAAACCCCCAAGTCCCTATCGACAAACGCAGGATTAGATGATGGGGCGTGGGGGGGGAAATTTTTCAACTCCCAACATCCATAAGCAAAGCTGATAGCTGATAAAAGAAAACGTTCAGGAAAACCCCTTGATTTTGTAAACGAATGTAAACTATTATGAAAATAAGCAAACAAACATTTGCTTACATACATACTTAAACAACTGCAATCATAAGAACCATGACAACTGCATTACAACGTCGCGAAAGCGCCAATGTATGGGAGCGGTTTTGCGAGTGGATCACCTCCACCGAAAATCGTCTCTACATCGGTTGGTTCGGCGTCCTGATGATTCCTACCCTGCTATCCGCAATAACCTGTTTCATCATCGCCTTCATCGCAGCCCCCCCCGTAGACATCGACGGAATCCGCGAACCAGTAGCAGGTTCCTTAATGTACGGTAACAACATCATCTCTGGTGCTGTTGTTCCTTCCTCCAACGCCATCGGCTTACACTTCTACCCCATCTGGGAAGCAGCTTCCTTAGATGAGTGGTTGTACAACGGTGGTCCATACCAATTAGTTGTTTTCCACTTCCTGATTGGTGTATTCTGCTACCTGGGTCGTGAGTGGGAATTATCCTACCGCTTAGGAATGCGTCCTTGGATTTGCGTTGCATTCAGTGCACCTGTTGCAGCAGCAACCGCAGTCTTCTTGATTTACCCCCTCGGACAAGGTTCCTTCTCTGATGGTATGCCCTTGGGCATCTCTGGAACATTCAACTTCATGTTAGTGTTCCAAGCAGAGCACAACATCCTAATGCACCCCTTCCACATGCTGGGTGTTGCTGGTGTCTTCGGTGGTTCACTGTTCAGTGCAATGCACGGTTCTTTGGTCACTTCTTCCTTGGTTCGTGAAACAACCGAAACCGAATCTCAAAACTACGGTTACAAGTTCGGTCAAGAAGAAGAAACCTACAACATCGTTGCTGCTCACGGCTACTTTGGAAGACTTATTTTCCAATATGCTTCTTTCAACAACAGCCGCAGCTTGCACTTCTTCCTGGCTGCATGGCCTGTCATCGGTATCTGGTTCACCTCACTGGGTATCAGCACCATGGCGTTCAACCTCAACGGTTTCAACTTCAACCAATCGTTGATTGATTCTCAAGGTCGCGTGATTGGTTCTTGGGCAGATGTGCTCAACCGTGCGAACCTGGGTATGGAAGTAATGCACGAACGTAATGCTCACAACTTCCCTCTTGATTTGGCATCAGCTGAAGCTGCTCCTGTAGCACTCTCTGCTCCTGCTATCAACGGATAATATCTAAGATTTAGATCAGTAAAAAGCGCTCTCCTGAAAAGGGGGGCGCTTTTTGCATGCTTTCAACTTGGTATCCATGTACCTCTCCTAGTGGTTTTTTACATACAATTCGGGGTGGGGATGAATACGGCGGTTCTCATTTGAATCACACCACCACAAATAATGTAGAGCACGTAAATGCTACGTCTCAGAGCGCGAGTGTGTATTGCACCCAACACCAGAAGCGGAAACGAGCGTCAGTTTCAACCGACTTAAGCTAGAAACCAGCCGTAGATAAAAAATCACACAAGTTAACACATTCACTCCCCGTGTCCACCACCCATAGCCCATCCGGCTGACAATAATAGTCCTTAATTCGCCTAGTTGATTTCGCTTCTGCCAATTGTGCCAAGTCCTCATCACTTGGTTGAGGATAACTCGGTAATGGTTTCCCCCAATTCTCTGGTTTTCTGCCGTTCTTGCACGCCGCTACAAATACTGCTTCCGGGGAATCAACTCGCTTCCACGTACGTAAAGCTTCTTTAAGGTAGGCTAAAGCTCCTGGTACATTTCGCCAAAACTTGTTGATAACCGCTATTATCTCCTGATTGAGGCGAAAGGCTGTTGCACATGGGATTTGACGCAGTTGGTTACAAATTTCTCTGACATCTTCTTGAGGAGGTTTTTCTACAGGTTCCGAGGCGGGGGCGGAAAGTGTGTCCTCATGAGTCAATGGCTGTGTTGATGAGCAGCTATGATTTTGTTCTTCAACGAAGCGCAGAATCGTGGATTGTTCTACATTGCTTGGCGAACGAGTCTCTATCGTTTGTTCAATCGTTTGTTCAATCGTTTGTTCAGTCGCCGAATAACTAGGCGACCGAATACCGGAATTTAACTGCATATAATGGAACAAATCGGACAAAGATTCCATTATTATGTACTTGACACCAGCCGAAGCGCAAAAAAGATATGGTTACCACCCGAAGACCTTGACTAGATGGGCAGATGAGGGAAAGATTCAATATATCAAATCACCGGGTGGACATAGGCGGTATTTGATTGAATCTATTGAAAAGCTGGTTGATAGAGTTGACCAGCGACCCATTATTTTATATGCACGAGTTTCTACTACCTCCCAGAAAGATGACTTGGCGTCACAAATTGAATACTTGGGGAAGAATTACCCGTCACATCCTTGGGTAATGTCTCCGAATTTTCTTCCACAAAATCTTTATCCGCAGCAGCATGTTGTTGTGTAGAGAATTCTTCTGTAGAGAAGTCTTTGATATGATTTGCTCGATCTGAGCAGATCGATGTGTCAGAATTGCTCACATCGATTTGCTGATTTTGACAAATCCTGTCCCACAAGGCTTTCACGTTTTCAAGGTTGATTGTGTACCAGTTTGCCTGATACCAGGTGTGTTGACTATGGCGATGAACATTAATGAGTTCTAGTTGTCTGAGTTTACCAATGGCTCTCCTGATAGTAGACATCTTAAAGAAGGGGAGTTTTTCTGCCCAACCTTCTAAGGTGAGGTAAAACCAGCGTTGTCCATCTCTGAGGATGTGTTTGGAATTCTGAGAAAAGTAATGAATTTGTTGCAGGATGATTGCTGCTTCTAGTCCAATTTCTCTGGCGACTAGAGGTGGAATGAGTAAAGGTTTTTCAGGTGTGATGAGTTTACAATTCTTCTGGGTCTGGGGCTGTTTCTGTGAGCGAACTGAATTGAGGTTTGTTGAGATTTCGGGATTTGGTATCATATGGGTATGGAAAAATGCATTTTGCCCCTCTAGTAGCTTCAAAACTTCCAGTGGGGTTATTTTTATACTTTACCTCCGGTTGAGGCTTGCGCTCCCGATAATCAATCACTACTTTTGCAAATTCCAATTCCTCCTGGGAAAGAAAATAAAACTTCACTTGTTGACCACGTGCACCTTGTTTCCTAGAAGTCAACTTTAATCCCAATTGGTCTAGCAGAAGTGCCAACAGCCATATCGGCTGACACTTAGAAGGAATAGTAAAACCTAAAATCGCCTTAACGTGCGCCGCACACTGTTTGGCAATTTCGACCATTCTCAGCAACTCAGGCGAGTGAGCAGTCACTTCCTCCCCATCTATTAGGCGCTTGAGAATCTCAGGTAGTCCCAAACTGGACAACAACACCCACCGCGCCGAGTAATTCCCCCAGTCCATGCACAACGGCAGCTTATTTCTCTCCTGGCGGTCTTTTTCTGCCACAAATTCTGGTGGTGCTGGGTATATTCTTCCGGTACCTGTATCTTCTATTACACCATCTGATTCTGCTAGAATTGCTTCTAAATTGGAAATCGCCCGAATCAATTTCCCACCATTATCTTTCTCAACCAGTGACGGAGTGACTTCCATACCATACGCTTCCTGAATGCGGAATTTTTCGCATTCATAAATTTCCTCTGGTTTTAGGTAGTCTTTACGCATACGCTTGCGGTACTCGCTAGCTGAAATATCTTTCGCCCCTGCAACTGCTGAGTAATAAGCAGTGTCCAATGCAACAGCGGCATCTTTCAGACGTTTCTGAGCAAGCTCATTTCTTTCTGCGCCCATGGGGATAATTTTGTTACCCATTTCGGTCAACAAGTCAAGCAAATCAGCTCGCAACCTGTTCATTGATTCGTTTCGCTGAGCCTGTATATCACAGTAAGCTTGCAACGCCCAATCTTTTTCTGCACCCCGCTTTCCTGTTTCTCTGTCAATCCGCAGCAGGAAAGCTGTCATTTCATTGGTTTGCAGCAACTGCTCTTTAATTTTCGTGGCGTTAGTTTCAGCATATCCAAAGGGAGGGCGCGGCGCGACCCAAACGTGCATCGGTACTTTTGGACGATAGCGGTGCAGATGTTGAGCGCATTCGGTCGCCGTCTGCGAAATCCCGTGAAATGCCCCAAAAACCACGTCAAAATGGTAATCAGGTAAATCTACCCCTGTTCCTAGGCTAGGCGAGGTTAAAAGGGCATCTACATTCTTGACAGCGTTCGTTATGTCTTTGATGAAAGCAACGTTTTCTTCGCTTCCAGAATTATCAGAGTGAATAGACCACACCTTTAGTTGTCGGTAGCTGTCTTGAGCTGAACCGTCATCCACCCGCACCGACACATTTAACGATTTTTCAAGTTTCTTAATAAATCTTTTCGAGTCAGAAGCCACCATAATTTTCTGCCCCACCATCAGCGCCGCCGAAATTTGGGCAACTAAGGCAGAAGAATCATCACCCTCATACCAATAAATCAGGCGTGAACCATTCTTCCACTGATTTTTGATAATGAACGGTTCTTCATCTTTGGGACGCATTGCCCGGAAAAAGTCCACCGTTACGTCGTCCATATGCGCGTCAGCAATAACGACCAATTGCGCATTATACACGATATACTCCAGCACTTCCAAAATGGTAGCCCGATGCTGCTTACAAGTTTTGCTGTGCAGCAGGTGAGTCAGGTACTGGCAAGCTTCATCAATAAACACGCAGCCATAGATTAGGGCTTGGGTGTTGAGCTTGTGTAAGCTGTCAATAGTTATGCTGAGGGCAGTCGCTTTCGTTAACTCTCCATAACGCAAATCTGAGTACATTTGCGTGTTGAGGCGTTGAGCCAAATTTTTCAGCAAATTCACCCGATGCCCGTTATTGAGGAATTGCTCATGGGGATGCTCATCGCGCCAACGTCGCATGATTTCGGTTTTACCCGTGCCCATGCCACTGCTTAATACTACAAAACCAGACTGCGGTAGCCGAACTGCTTCTGATAAATACTTGACATTTACATCAACATGTGGTTTGTATTTCTTGCTCAGCCGTCGGCTACGACAGTGGAATGAGCGCTGGTAATCACGAAATGCCTTGGCGTCTTCTATGATCCCAGTCAGTAGAGTATTCGCTCGCTCACTGGGGGAATGACTAGAAAAATCGGGTAAATCGAGTTCCTCAAGGTTCGACTCGTTTTCTTGTGCCAATGCGTTGCCAATCGAAACCACAAAGTCATCAACACCTTTTTCTGGTCCTGGCAGTAATGCGACCTCACAAAAGCAGCCCACTGCCTCAATTGCTTGGGCAGTACGAATGGTCGCTTGGAACACCGCCCAGCGGGTTTTGGGTTTGGTTTCGTAGTCGAAAAGGACAATGAATTTGCGCCCCGGTTTCGCCACTGGCATAAGGTCGGGATGCAGCTTTTCGTTGAAATCCCTTTTGCCAACGCGTCCGTTCCATATCCCCGGTAGGGAGATCGCCACAAAACCCAAACTTAAAAGACACGCCGCTTTTTTCTCGCCTTCTGTGAGGATGATGGGGATTTGGGGGTGATTCACCACCCAAGCCCAAAAACCAATCGCTTCTCCATCAACGGTTGTGACAATTTCCTCTGGCATTGGGACGTTGTAGCGGTGAGCAACCATTTCCCAAATCTCTACTGGAACCCGCAGGTAAGTCACACGGTTGGGCGTGTTTATCGGTGACTCGTATTTCACCTGCTTGTCGGTCTGCTTTTGGGTGATTTTGTCCCATCCCCAGCGTGGATAATCCGGTTTAAACCGTCCCCACTCCATTGGTTCCCAATTGTTTTGGGGATCAAGTCCCGAAACCCACCATCCCCCGTGACAGGCGTGGGCGTACTGATATAAGTACTTGTCCCGTAACCGCCCGTCGTTACGTCTGGCGGTCTGGGGTAGGGCGTAGACCAAATACTCGTATACGACTGTACCAGTAAGTGAACGAACATTCAGGGCGGTGAGTGCTGGTGAAACGGCTGAATCAACGACCCATTCTTGCTGATGGCGTTCTGTTAGTTGATGCTGATCTTGGAGTTGTTCTTGGTTTTCTGGAAAAATACAACTGTTCATGATACTTCCTTTGGTGGTGAAGCATCTGACTCTAGATTTTCTTCCGATAGTTAAAGTTGTTAAGCAAGAAAGTCGATCTACTTTGCCGAACAGGAGTGGGATGAATTGCATTTCCCCCAAAAGGGAAGTGCAAAAGCTGTTAACTAAGATGGCACTGCGTAAATATACGTAAGTAAGCCAAGATTGGTAACTCGCCCTCAAGATTGTTTCCCAACCTCCCAACGGGGCACACGCGAACTACTGCTTAACAATTTGTCTACAAGACGCAGTTTCTAGCCCTACGGCTTTGTCACACCAAAATTGACGCTTAAACTCTTCCTTAACTCAAGACTTCCATCTGCTTCCGGAACTTTTGTAGCCACAAATGTATCACAATAGATATAGCGCGTTACAACGCGAAACCATTGTAGGAGTGCCTTCCGCTTCCATGCCCAGAGAACCGATAACGACACTGGCTTCTGGGAAAAGGCAAAATAAACTGATTTTTTAGACCCATCCGAGGGGGGACGCCTCTTAGATGTAAAATCAAAATGCCTGCGGAGACGGTCTGGCGGGGAGTAAGTCATGGGGCTGCTCTAGTTAAGAGTCTAGGAAACAGGAAGAAAGGTGTAATAGCACGGCAATAGCGCGCGCTGTGGAACAACTTTTAAGAATCCTTTCGGCTTTAGCCAAGGGAGTACGTCAAGGTGGAAGAAAATGAAGAGCCAAATGCCTTTCGCAATTTCTTAAAAAAAGGCATATGATTCTTCCACCCTTGTGTGCTAACATGTAGTCAACAAGGGTGGGTTGGGTTGTTAACAAAGCCGTGATATTAAGCGAGCAACCGTTTGGTACTGTCACCTCTCACAGTTCGAGTACCGAAATTGGTTAGATCTATGTGTTATAGAAACTCACCTAATACTTCTGACAATGTCATAACCGCTTCTCTTCAAAACCCAGACAATCATTGATGTCGGTTTTGATTGACGTTTCAACGGGAGCATGGGAGCAGGTATCCGCTCTACAACACTTGGACTAAAGTTAGACAGAATGGAACACTGTTAGACCGTAGCCCGGATTGCTTCTTGCTTCATCCTGGCAGTGTCGGCACTCACCAGTCCACAAGCTTAAATTCGGATAGAGCTTATCCTATTTCAAATTGTATGTTCCGTTTTTTATTGACATGTTGTCGTTAGATTAACATTTTTCTGGTATTTTTCAAAGAGAAATTGCTGAGAAGTTTTGCTCTCTCGTTTCCATGCTCCGCTGGCGAGTAAACATTGCTTCAGTTGCATATCGCATCAATTCTTTGAGTCGCGCTCCGTTTTTGTTCTAGAACCAGGGATACTCAAGGTTTGGACAGCACGACGTAAGGTTTGTTCGCCGCGTCGGTCATATCTTGCAGTCAAATCTGGCGATGCATGACCAGCCAGCCTCTGGACTGTAGAGATGTCTACACCAGAATCGAGCAGTTCGCTTATAAAAGTTCTGCGGAAATCATGAGCCGAAAAATGACCTACCCCCGCTTGTTCACCGCGTTTTTGCAAAATGAACAGCACCGCCTGGGGCGTTAGCCGTCGCAGCACCACGCAGCCGGCTTTGTTGACATGGCACAGCAGGGAACCGGACTCCTCACCTCGGATCCCAAGCCAGTCTTGTACGACCTCAATTGCTGCATTCGGTAAATACACCGTGCGGTTTTTCCCTCCTTTACCACCCCAGACTTTTATCGCACCAGTGCTCTTGTCAAAGTCATTCAAGTTTAAATTCACGACTTCGCGCCGTCTCAACCCCGACCCGCGCAGAATCGCTATCAACGCCGCATCCCTAAAACCTCCAGGAGTCGGGTCATCAAAGCACACTTGCATCAAATCGGCGATTTCTTTTGACGCTAAAGCGCGTCCCTGTAACTCACTACATACCTGAACACTTTTGATATCGACAGCACGGGCAAAATCTTTGGCGTCTATCAATTCCAGCCTTAAAGCTTCTTTTAAAACTCTCCTCATCGCACACAGCATTTTATTCGCTGTCGCAGGTGCATACTTTTCCATTAAAATAGTACGCACAAGTGCTGTATGCTTATAACGTAGTGCCGTCCAATCCAGAGTCATGGCATCACAACTCCCATTGGTTAACACCCCAGCAATTGTATCTAAGGCTTGCCGCATCGCCGGACGCGACCCCGGTGCCAGTCCGGATAAATACACGGCTGTGGGATGTTCGGTTAAAGGTGGTGGCGCATTGAGTGCCAAGGGGTTTTTGAGTGCACTCGTTGTCGTGGGTGAATCGCTCATCTACTTACTTGAAACGAAATTCAGGGCAGGTAAAGTCTGGTAAGCCATGAAATCATTCTCTCACCCTTTGGTGTATCACGATGATTCACGCGGGAGTATCAATTAGTTGGTGCTGAGTAAGCTGTCCCCGAGGTTCAAGAGCCAATATATTGGGGAAGTCCTTTTCCAATGTCGTTGGATTTCTTAGGGCTACTGAAAATTTCCGCTCTAGAAGTTTGTGGCGAAAGCCTCTGGCTAGAAGCCAGAGGTAAGCTTACCGAAAAAAAAGGGCTTGAAACTGTAACTTAATTTCTGGACAAAGCTACCCATTACTACTCATTTTTGGGTAGATCACAGATGAGTTGGTCAACAAATTGTCTTAGCCGTTCTTGCCAATTGGGGACGGTTTTTAATTGCTCACTTTGACCTTCATAGCCTCTGAAGCCAATCATCTTCCCTAGAGGTCGTTTGAGCTTTCTTGTATATCGATGGGGATTATTCTTTTCAAATGGCATTGACACGAGGGTTTTATGCTTGTTATCATGCATAATAACACATTTTAGCTTCTTCGCCGTAAGCCCCGCACCATAACTGTACTCAGTTTGGTGACGGCATATAAGGTGGGCAAGACGAATTGACATCCGACCTATGTTGACCGTAGGTCAACGCGGGAGTGATGTCGATGAGGAGTTGCCTATCTCCGTATTGAAAACTAGTAACCGAAGTTTAATCCGGTTTGTTTTGTGACTCCACATATTTCTTCAACATTTCAACAGTTACGCCGCCACAGGAAGCAATAAAGTACGATCCGTTCCAAAGTACGTCCTTGTGGTAGAACTTATTAACTCTGTCAGGAAATTCTTTGCGTAGATAACGACTAGGGCGTGTTTTCAAACTCGTTATATCCTAAGATATAGGCGATCGCTATGTTGCAATAATGAACCGAGGAAACTTAAGTAACGAACAGTGGGAAAAGTTAAAATTCTTACTTCCTCCCCAAAAACCCAGAACGGGTAAGCCAAGTAAAGACCACCGGATGATTATTAATGGCATCCTATGGATACTGAGGACTGGGGCACCATGGCGAGACTTGCCAGAACGTTATGGACCGTGGGAAAGTGTCGCTACACGGTTTTATCGATGGCAAAAAGCCGGAATCTGGAACCAAATTCTAGAACAGCTGCAAGTGATGGCAGACCAAGAAGAAAAATTGGATTGGCAGGTTCACTACGTAGATGGAACAGTAATACGCGCCCATCAGCACGCAGCTGGTGGAAAAAAAGGGGTGAAGAAGAAGAGAAACTAGGTCGTTCTCGCGGGGGTTTCAGTACAAAAATACACATTCGGTGTGAGGGGAAAGGTAAACCCATAACTTTTATTCTTAGTCCAGGTCAGAGAAACGAGTCAATTTTTCTAGAACAATTGATGGAACAAGGCTCAGTTAAGCGTTCTGGGAGAGGTCGTCCACGTTTGCGCCCCTTACGATTAGTTGGAGATAAAGGTTACACAGGTCGTAGAATACGTAATTACCTTCGCCGCCGTGGTATCCGCCTCACTATCCCACGACTCTCAAATGAACCACGACGAGGTCCGTTTAACCGTGAAATCTACCGTCAACGCAACGTTGTTGAGCGCGCTATCAACCGAATCAAACAATTTCGTCGCATCGCCACCCGATATGAAAAACTTGCTGCCAATTATACAGCCATGATAATGATCGCCTCCATTATTCTGTGGTTATAGTTTGAAAACACGCCCTAGGGTCATCGCAGTTAATCCTGCATACACATCTCAATTGCTTGCATATCGTGACGAAATAGTCTTTACTGACTGCGATCTGCGTTCATACTGGGACGCTGAACATTCGCTTAATGTTGACCGCGATATTAACGCGGGAATCAACATTAAGCGCGTTGGGCTGGGACTTTTCCCAACGTTAAAACGCCGTAAAGGGAATCCGGTAGTGAGTGACTAAGAGCAAACTCCTTAAACCTCGTCAATTCGAGTGTAGGGGAGACTCGTAAAACAGAGTAAAACTCCATAAAACGGTGTAATTTATTGTTGTC
>NZ_QMEB01000151.1 GCF_012912135.1 Brasilonema bromeliae SPC951
GAAGGCAGTTTTGAGAAAGGGTTTCCTGTCAGAGTTAAAATCGGGGAAGAAGGTAGACCTCATTATGACGATTTTTCTGGCAGGTTACCGCCCGCATCGGCAGTTCAGGTAAACTACGAAAATTGGCAAACAATTTATCGTAACTTACCAGCCAATTGGTTAATAATCCTTCCTGAAAGTCAAATAACAAATGTATCTACTCCAGGAGATTGCAATCAAGCAGCTCAAATTTTTATATCCAGTTTCAACGAATGGTTAAATCAACCATCAGTACGAAAATTAGAGCGACAATTTTTACGAAAAGTTGATGATTGGGAAAATGTCCGCTTTATTTTACAAACGCAAGATTCTCTGCTACAACGACTTCCTTGGCATTTATGGGATGTTTTCCAGGAGAACGATCATCAGTCAGAAATTGTAGTAAGTCCAGAGTACGAACTATTCAAAAAAAAGTTAAAAACAAGGCAGTTAAACACTCCTGTTAAAATCCTCGCTGTTCTTGGGTACGGTCAAGATATCAATATTACACAAGATTTGTCAGCCCTAGAAAAAAATTTACTAGGCGCAACAATTGAAGCGTTGAGAGAACCATCAAGCCAAGAATTGAGAAAAAAATTATGGGAACAATCTTGGGATATTTTGTTTTTTGCAGGACATAGTTGTAGCAAACAAGGTGATAGTTGGGGAGAGATTCAAATTAATGCCAGCGAGAGTTTATCGTTGGAGAATCTGCGCCATAGTCTCAGACATGCTGTCCAAAAAGGATTAAAACTAGCGATTTTTAATTCTTGCGATGGACTTGGACTAGCACGCAATTTAGCTGATGCGCGAATTCCCTACACCATTGTCATGCGCGAGCCTGTTCCCGATATAGTAGCACAACATTTTTTGGAATATTTTCTCACAGCATTTGCGGCTGGTGAATCTTTATATGCATCTGTACAACAAGCTCGCGCACGCTTGCAAGAACAATGGGAAAATCAGTATCCTTGTGCTTCGTGGCTACCTGTTATTTTTCAAAATCCAGCAGCAGCAGAACTGAAATATCCCCAACAGCATAATTGGAAAAAAATTGCTTTGCAAACAGCGATTGTTATCAGTGCAGTAGTAGGTTTTGGTGTTATTTCATGGCGTATTATTCATGAGTTTCAATCTCGCGCTCGGTTTAGTGATGGTGATAAAATATTAGTGAAAACATTCACAACTCCCTATAAACAAGAGGGTGTACAGGCATTTAGGCAGGAAAATTACAATCTAGCAATCAGTAAGTTTGAACAGTCTTTGCAGCAGTATCGTAACGATCCAGAAACGTTGATATATCTTAATAATGCCAAGATTGGTAATCAACCAGCACTGATAATTGGTGTTCCCGTACCCATTGGTACTAACCCCAATGTTGCCCAAGAAATTCTCCGAGGAGTGGCGCAAGCTCAACAAGAGATAAACAATCAAGGTGGGATTAATGGGAAGTTATTGAAAGTTGAAATTGCCAACGATGATAACAATCCTGATATTGCTGTACAGGTTGCTGATAGATTTGTGCAAAATCAAGATATCTTAGCAGTCGTTGGGCATAACAGCAGCGATGCTAGCCTTCCAGCCTCTGAGAAATATCAGGCGGGAAAATTGGTGATGATTTCACCAACGAGCAACTCAATAAGATTAACAGACCGCATAGATCATAATAATGGTAACTATATCTATAGGACAGTTATTAGCTTTACTACAATTGCAGACTCTCTCACTGAATACGCCAAAACAACTGGCAAAACCAAGATTCTTATCTGTAATGATTCCAAAGGAGCAGATCAGTCCTCGGAACAAGCTTTTGTTAGGACAATGGAAAATAAACACCTGCAACAGATTAATAACATTCAGTGTGATTTTGCCGCTAAGAATTTCCAGCCAGAAACCATTATTAAAAATGCAAAAGAAAAAGGTGTAGATGCCATACTTTTGAATCCTCAAGTAGACAGAATAGATAGAGCGATTGCACTCGCCAAAGCAAATCAAGGCAAAATTACATTATTAGGAAACCCCAGTTTACAAACCTTAGGCACTCTCGATGCTGGCAATGCCCTCAATGGTATGGTTATGGCAGTTCCCTGGCACGCCGGCGTCTCAGCCGACAAAAATTTTGTCCAAAATGCCAACAATCTTTGGCGCGAACCAGACTCAATCACTTGGCGTACAGCAACCGCCTTTGATGCTACCAAGGCAATTGCCGCAGCACTTAAACAAAAGGGTGGTACCAGAAGTGGAGTTCAACAAGTCTTATCGGGTGATTTTTCCCTACAGGGGGCTACAGGCACAATTCGATTTTTGTATTGGGGCGATCGCGCAGGCGATCGCGTTGGTAATGCTGTGTTAGTAGAAGTCAAACGCAATCCCAAAGCTTCCACTGGCTACAGCTTTGAACCAAAAGACTCTATGCAAAGCCGCATCAGTCTTGGGGACAAAATTTTAGTTCAAGATAACCCCAGTGACGAGAAACAATTGGGCGTGCAAGCTTTCGCAGCTGGAAATTATGATCAGGCTATAGCACATTTTCAAGCATCTGTGCAAAAGATGCCCAACGACCCCGAGGCGCGGATATACTTACAAAATGCTGACGCTGCTCGTAGTGGTAAAATCTTGAAAATTGCTGTGAGTGTTCCAATTGGCAGCAATCTTAATGTTGCCAAAGAAATACTTCAGGGTGTTGCTCAAGCTCAAGATGAAATCAATCAAAAAGGTGGCATTCGAGGAAATTTATTACAAGTAGAAATCGCTTCTGACGATAATAATCCCAACATTGCTGAAAAACTTGCCAATTCCTTAGTGGCAGACCAGGAAATTTTAGCAGTTATTGCTCATAATAGCTCTGAAGCTTCTGTTGCTGCTTGCCCCATTTACCAGCAGGGCAAGTTAGTAAATATTTCCCCCACTCTTTTTTCTTTCAAATTCTTAGGATGTGGCTCCTATATATTTCGTACTGCTCCTAATATTCGTTCTATTGCTGAGGCTTTATCTACCTACGCTATCAAGAATCTCAATCAAAGAAATTTAGCAATTTGCGTAGATGAAAAAGCCATAGATAATCAATCTTTTAGAGACGAATTTAGTTATGCCATCAACAAAGATGGAGGAAAGCTTATAAATATCACCTGCGATTTCTCAGCACCACATTTCAACCCAAATCAAGTCATTGTTGATGCTATTAAGAGCGGTGCAAATGGCTTAGTCTTAGCTCCTCATGTAGATAGAATTAACAAAGCATTAGATTTAGCCGCAGCCAATAAAGCAAGGCTGAAACTATTTGGCAGTCCTACCCTTTATACATCCCAAACACTACAACAAGGACGCTCAGATGTCAATGGTTTGGAGTTAGTCGTACCTTGGCATCCAGAAGCGAATTTTGAAAATAACTTTGCCAAAAATGCCCAGCAACTTTGGCGTAGTCCCGTGACTTGGCGTTCTGCCACAAGTTACGATGCAGCTGTCGCGATTATTAACGGTTTGCAGCAAAGTACAACTCGTGAAGAATTACAAAAAGTCTTGCATAATCCCAACTTTTATGCTGATGGTGCAACGGGGAAAATTAAATTTTTACAATCAGGGGATCGTAATATCAAAAATGATGTCGTCTTAGTTAAAATTAAACCAACTAGCGCATCTCCAACTGGTTATAAATTCTTTTTGAACTCTCCTTAAATCCAGCGAATGATGCAACTAGATTGTTTTTAAAAAGCATACTTGAGGTGCTTTACTTTGTTGAATGGTGCACTCCAAGTATGCTAACAACTGTTTACGATTGCAGCGATTTTGCAATCACTTCCAATTGCAAACCAGGCGGATAAGTGCCTTCCTCTTTTATCCGCTTAATTTCAGCTTCAGTGATTCGCAAACTTAACTTTTGTGCTAACTCCCGCACAATATCCCCTCGATCAATCACACCAGCGACAGCACCAGCAGGAGAAAGCACGGTGATACGGGGTAATTGTTTATTTTCCAGTTTGTTAATCACCTCTACTATGGGAGTTGATTCAGCAACAGTAGGAATTTCTGTCAGGGGATGCACTATACTTTGCACCGTCAGGGTTTCCCATTCACTTCTTTCCACAAGGCGCAAGTCGTCTATGGAAACTATCCCCCGGTAACGTCCATCAGACTCGGCAAAATAAACTTCAAAGGCGCTGATATCTAAAAGATAAGAGTCAGCAAAAGAACGCAAAGTCTGATTAGCATCGACGACTCGAAACTCACGAGTCATGGCATTGGCAGCAATTAAATTGAGCAAGGTTTCTTGTAATGTTGTTATGCGGTCATAGGTGGTGGCATTGCGGATACCAAACCAACCTAACAATGCTATCCACAAACCAGTGACGAGTTCTCCAGTAAAATAATCTACTGCTAGGCCTAGGGCGATCGCCCCATAACCCAAAATCTGCCCCGCTTTTGCTGCTAACCGTACCGCTTGAAAACGGTTCCCTGTTGCTTTCCAAAGTGCTGCTTTTAAAACTTGTCCGCCATCTAAGGGCAAACCAGGAATCAAGTTGAACAGTGCCAGAACTAAGTTGATTCTGGCTAAATCTCCAACCATAAGGCTGGCAGGACTGTTCTCGGGCAAAATATATGTTAGCAGTCTGAGGAAGAAAAACAAGACAACACTCACGAATGGTCCAGCAATTGCCACTTGAAAGGCTTTTCCTGGAGTTTTGGACTCTTCTTCGATAGAAGCAATGCCACCAAACAGAAATAGAGTAATCGAATTAACTTTTATGCCTTGCGATCGCGCAACTAAGCTGTGACCCAATTCGTGCAATAACACTGAACCAAAAAGTAGCAATGCCATCACCACTCCAGCACTCCAAGCTAGGATAGGTCCCCACGCTTGGTAAGCGACCCCAAAGTTAAGGGTTGCCAACCCTAAAATCACAAACCACAGAGGGTCTAAAAACAGTGGGATTCCGAATAAAGACCCGATTTTCCAATTTGTTTGCATTACATTTTCCTAAAACTAGATATTTGTAATCGTCCAGAAATACGTTTTATATGTTCTTTTTTACACATATATCATTTTGCCCCATTAACTTTTCCTTGCTGAAATTTGGAAAATCAGCAATGGCTGGTTATATAGACTCCAATTTCTAGAATAGACAATTCTTGCTAGCGAGCAAAACTCAAACTAGGGGCGCAGTCATTTAAGAATTAAAAACAGAAGCGGCAAGTCTTCTCTGCTTCAAAGTGTGCCTTGAAGGAGAGGAAACCTGCCGCCTCTTGTGCTTCAGATGTAGTATTTGTGTAAGATAAAATCTAGATAATGCCGAGATTGGTCAAGCCCAAAACTGCACCAACACCAACAAGGTGACCAGTACTGATCGCGGCGAGAAATGCACCAACGCTAGGATTATTAAATACTGAAGGAAAAGGTAGCGGCATTTTAGGACCAACGTGGGGGTAGCGAATCACCCGAGGAATAATCAAAAGAGCTAATATGCAGCTGGCAGTGATAATTATAAATTTGTTCAAGCTAAATTCAGCGCCAGTATTGGCAACGGTAGCTTGAACTGCTAATAACAGTGATGAAATCACGGTTCTTCCTCCTCGCATGAATAAATTCATTTATCTGTGTAGAGACGCGAGATTGGTGCGTCTCTACAGCCATGTTTATCCTCTGCTAATGAATTAGCAGAATCCTCTTTCTTAGGGAGGTATTAATCTCTCCCAAGAGTCATAACTAGATAGAGGGAGAAAGAATGTGATCGGGGATACAGAGATCTTGTCATGGAACATCTCTCTTAAAATCTAGAGACCACCGATATTTGTTAGCCCTAGCACGATGCCAACGCCAATAAGATGCCCAAAACACATAGCACCGATGAATGCTGGAAGAGTTACGGGAAGTATAGGCAGTTTGGGACCTACCTTGGGAGATTTAATAAACGATGTCAGCAAAAGAGCTACTAAACAGCTGACGCTGATGATGATTCCTACAGTAGGATTCCACTCAGGTGTTGCGGGAACAGTGGTGGCGACAGCGGCTAGTAATATAGATGAAATCAAGCTTTTTCTCCTAACTAGAAAAATCGACAACTGGTCAATAATCAGCATTTAGCCAGCTAAATGTTGATGACTGATTGTTTCAACCATAAAAATTATAGAATTATAAAGGAAAGAACTTGAAATTGTTTATACAACTTCGTTTTTCTGTAATTATTACTACTGGTATTATCAAAAAGATTTATGCGGGTAAAGATTTGCGGAATTACTCAACCACAACAGGGGAAGGCGATCGCCTCCCTTGGTGCAACAGCATTAGGATTTATTTGTGTCCCTACCTCACCGCGCTATATCAATGTAGAGCAAATTCGGGCGGTTGTGGAACAACTGCCCGAAGAAATCGACAAAATCGGAGTTTTTGCCAATGCTACCGCTTCAGAAATTACCCAGACTGTGGTTAATTCTGGTTTAACTGGCGTTCAACTGCACGGTGATGAATCCCTGGAATTTTGCCAGCAGTTGCGTCAATTGCTACCAGATGTAGAAATTATTAAAGCTTTGAGAATCCGTAGTTTTGAGGATACTGAAAAAGCAGAAACTTATACTTCAAACGCAGATACGCTGTTAGTTGATGCTTACCATCCACAGCAACTAGGTGGTACAGGTACAACTCTAGATTGGAGGATGTTTTCGCAATTCAGCCCTAGCTGTCCTTGGTTTTTAGCTGGGGGACTCACTCCAGAGAATATTATAGAAGCTTTGACTCAGATTACCCCCAGTGGCATTGACCTATCGAGTGGTGTAGAACGTGCCCCTGGAGATAAGAATTTAGACAAGGTAGCCAAGTTGTTTGAGAAGCTGCGTTCAAAGTGCTGAATGTGATTAACAGTTATCAGTTATCAGTTACCAGTTATCAGTTATCACTGTTCATTGTTCACTGTTCACTGTTCACTGTTCACTGTTCTTCGTACTCAGCACTTAAAAGAACGATGATTGGTGACGAATTAAGTTGAAGAATTCTTCACGAGTCTTATGCTCTTCTTGAAACACGCCCAGCATTGCGCTTGTCACAGTCCAGGAACCAGGTTTTTGTACACCTCGCATAACCATGCACATATGTGTAGCTTCCATCACAACAGCAACACCCTGCGGTTCTAGAATTGTCTGAACTGCTTCAGCAATTTGGCGAGTGAGTCTCTCTTGCACTTGCAAGCGTCGGGAATACATCTCGACAATGCGGGCAAGCTTGCTCAATCCCACGACTTTTTGATTAGGAATATAGGCAACATGAGCCTTGCCCATAAACGGCAACATATGGTGTTCGCACAAGCTAAAAACGTTGATGTCCCGTACTAATACCATCTCATTATGACCTTCATCAAAGATGGCTTCGTTGACGATTTCTTCTAAAGATTGGTTATAGCCACTGGTGAGAAACCTCATTGCCTCTGCTACCCGCTTGGGTGTTTTCAGCAATCCCTCGCGTTCGGGGTTTTCTCCAACACCCACTAGAAGAGTCCGCACGGCGTCCGTCATTTGCTCCATCTGCTCCTCTGTTTGCGGGTGCAAGTCAGCTTGCCGCCCATTGTGAGTGTTCCGGTCAGGTCTTGGGGTGATGGCTTCCGTCAAGTCTGGAACCAGAGGAGATTGTTGAGAGCAATTGGTACCGTTGGAACGAGCAATAGTCATGATCGAGTCTTTGTTAAGGTTTGATTAGGAGCAACGAGTCAGCAGTCATGAGTCTTGTGTTATTAGCAAAAAACCAAGGACAAAAGACAAATGACAAGTTAGAGTGTGCCAATGCCAGGCACGATAGTCAATTCATCAATAACTGCCTGTTGTGGTAGCAAAGGAACGTCAAGAATTGACTTTCAAATTGTTTAACGGTTTGATAACTATGTCACTACCCTGTTATATAAGTCTCGTAGTGTCGATAGATTAAACAAACCTAAAAATCCGATTAATTTTCTTCGACAATTGCGTGAGTTGCATTGCAAAGAAGATATCCTCCCCATCTCGTATATTCTATAGGGTTAGAAACTGTTGATGACAAAAGTTGAGTTGTATAAACTCCTAAAATCTATACAGTATCGCCGCTCGTACTGGTATAGGTAAGCCGAAATAATTTTGGCTACGAACTGCCATTTGCGCTCCTACTCCTGTTGAAATTCATATCATAATTGAATGGGATATAGAAAGCTTACGCAGTTTAACGAGTACGCGGTTTATACCTCCTACCAAGAACTACAAGTTTATATAACTTTGGTTTCTAGGATAACTGTATATTTTGCCTCAGAAATCTTGCACTACCTTGAATGAAAATTAACGAGTCATGAGTACATGGCATACAGTTTAGTGTCCATTGTCACAACATCCCTAACTCATGATTCAATAACCCTCGCTGCTTACACATTCGCTTATTTGCTGGTTCAAATAGTGCCTTGCGGACACACACCGCCTCGGAAACAGCAGCACGCTGCGCTAACACAAAGTGTGCCTGCACTGACGAAAAAATTTTGAATTGATCATGCGTGAGTTTTGAATTAAGGGAATAGGGTGCGTGCCCGTAAGCGCGGCTTATCCAGAGGACTCAGCATGCGCTCTGCGTTCAGCCGTGCCGAACGGAGACGCCGCGCGTTCGCCCTTTGGGCGTGCGCCTTGCGCATACGGCGTGAGCCATAGGGACAAGACATAGGGCTTAGCAGTTGACTCATGACTCAAAATACAAATGCCTATGGATGAAAAGATTGTTAAAAATCTTTAAGTTCCATAGGCAATTATAGCATTGCCGCTATTTTAATCAAATAGGTAGAGTTTCATGAATGGGTAACTTCAGTGAAAACACCTATTTTGCGGAATTTTTCGTAGCGCATTTCGCGTCGTTCACTAAGGGTAAAGTGGTTGAGTTCCTCCAAATTGTTCAAGAGAGCTTGCTTAAGAGTAGTTACTGCTCCCAAAGGATCAGAATGAGCACCGCCAATGGGTTCAGGTAAAATCTGGTCGATAATTCCCAAGCTTCTCAAATCTTGTGCTGTCATTTTCAACACAGCAGCTGCTTGGGGAGCCTTGCTAGCATCTTTCCACAAAATAGCAGCACAGGCTTCAGGAGTAATAACAGTGTAAACGGCGTGTTCAAACATCAGTAGGCGATCGCCAATACTAATACCCAATGCACCGCCAGAAAAGGCTTCACCAATAACAGCACAGATGATCGGCACATCCAAGGAAAACATCTCACGTAGGTTGTATGCGATCGCTTCTCCTGCACCTTGTTGTTCAGCGACGACTGTGGGTAAAGCTCCTGGCGTGTCGATAAAAGTTAAAATAGGCATGCCAAACTTGTTGGCGTGTTCCATCAAGCGCATCGCCTTACGATAGCCACCAGGGGACGCCATACCGAAGTTGCGGGCAATATTGTCTTTTGTGTCGCGCCCTTTTTGATTACCCAACATAACCACGGGTTGTCCGCCTAAACGACCGACACCACCAATTAAAGCAGGGTCGTCAGAACCACAGCGATCGCCATGTAATTCCATCCATTCATCACTGATAGCTTGAATATAATCAAGGGTACTGGGGCGGCGGGGATGACGGGCGACTTGCAGTCGTTGAGACGGCGATAGACTACTGAAAATTTCTTCACGCAGTTGCATGGCGCGTGCTTCTAGCTGACGAATTTGACCAGAAACATCGACGCCATTTTCTTCTGCAAGTTGCCGAATTTGCTCTATTCTAGTTGCCAGTTCTGCTAGTGGCTTTTCAAAATCCAACAGTAGCGGTTTACGCTCGGTAGTAGCCATTTTTTGATTGAAAAGTGAAGAGTAAAAATTGAGGTGTCGGATGTGGGCAATAGGAATTTCTATAGTCATGAGTCATATGCATAAGCAAGGGAGCAGTGGACTGGGAGAACAAGCGGGAAATTTTCTCAAAATATTGACCGGGCGATGTTTGAGATGACTGACGGCGTTGGTCATTCTTTCTGCCTTACTCCCTGCTTCCTTTCCTCCTGCCTATGCATGTGGTGAGACCAGCGCTGCACAGAGAAGTGCCTTGCGCGGGTTCCCCGCGTTGTGGCAACTTCGGAGAGGGTCTCCGTCCGTAGGCGACTGGCGTATGCGCAAGGCGCACGCCCAGAGGGCTAAAGCGCAGCGTGACCGGAGGTCATACCCGAAGGGTCACTAGTTAGTCACTCATGACTCATGACTCAACCAAAAGTGGTCTAAATCCGTGCTTTCTTGAGACCTGACCAATTTGCTCCATTTTTTCTACAGTAATCCGATTGCGCCCCCAAGAGAAGTTAGTGTATAACTTCTCAAATTCCAGTAGTATTGATTCTGCAAAACAAGCAAATAACTGGCGTGCTGGAACATCCATATTGACGATGTTCATAATTTTCCAATCAATATCCAGGGAATGTTCTACAATGCCACCATTTAAGACGTGTACACCAGGATGCTGAATTTGAGTTTCTAAGTTTTTTGGATAACCACCATCAATGAGCAAAGAAGGTTGCTTAAAAACTTTGGCGTCGATTTCCATTCCTTTGGGCATACTAGCAACCCAAACGACAATATCAGCTTGGGGAAGTGCTTCTTCTATAGGCAGGATTTTTCCACGCCCCAGTTCGTCTTGCAGCTGTTGTAGGCGTTCTTGGTTACGGGCTATCAGCAAAAGTTCCTTAACATCTGTTTTAGCATCTAACCAACGACAAACAGCGCTACCAATGTCCCCAGTTGCCCCACACACAGCAACAGTTGCTTTTGACAGTTCAATGCCTACTTGTTTTGACGCTTGTTCTACTTGTTGGCAAATGATGTATGCCGTATGAGTATTACCTGTAGTAAAGCGTTCAAACTCTAATTTAATATTGCGGATGTGTTGGAATTGCTCTAGATTAAAGTTTTCAAAAATTATCGAAGAAAATCCGCCTAAAGCTGTAATATTTATCCCGTGCTTCTGAGCATGAGCCATAGCGTTGAGGATTTTGCGTGTTGCAGCTTTGATGCGACGAGTTGCAAGCATTTCTGGCAAAAAACATGACTCTATATATTGCCCTTCAATTTTTTGCCCGGTAACACTGGTAACTGTAATGTTATCGGCAATGAAAGGCGGAGCGCTGCACCAAAAATCTAGCCCTTCATTGGCATATTCTGGGAAGCCTAATTCTTTGGCTGCCGCTTGCGCGTGTTCTAAAGTAGTGAGATGTCCGATTAGACCAAACATGAACGATTTTGTTAAGCGTGTCCTTCGTTAGAAGGGTGGAATAGGCGGGTTAACATATAATGAACCCTTCAAAATACTACACAAAAACTCACAACCAAATCAGAGTCAGCTCTGGCTTTTGAGAAACTCAAAAAAAGCAAGCTCCACTCGCGGCGCTGAAATTTAAAATTACCTAAGTTCTGATCTGAGGAAAACCCAGCTCAGAATTCTCTCAAAATTCAAAGTATGCCCTACGGGCACGCTGCGCTATCAAAGTTCAAAGTTCAAAATTATTTTTTTGAACTTTGAATAAATAATTTTAAATTCCCCCCAAGGGTAGATTCCTTATCCCCATTTCTTTCCAAAGTGGGGATTTTGAGTTTCCTATTCTTTTATGCTGCTTTGAGTCCGTAAGCTGACAGACGCATGATATCGCGGGTGGAAAAACCGATGTTACTAAGAGCTTCTCCGTATTGAATCATGAAAGCTTCTACTAAAGCGTCCTTTTCCATAGCCAAAGTGTGGGCATCGTCCTCAACAGAGTTGAGCATTTTCCAGACTATAGGAAGGTTTTGGCGATTTGCTTCTTCTAATTCCGCTTTTGATTCTTCAAAGTGTTCTTTCAACCATACTTCTCCAAAGTTGAGATGGCTATACTCATCTTTCACTACCCCTTCAGTAATTTTGCGAGCAAACTCATCGGCAACTGGGATGTAAATGTTGTATGCGGCGATCGCAAAACATTCAATAATCAAAGACTGAATCAGCAAGCAAGTAACAACCTTACCTTCAGCCGCCGCATTTTGAAAATTTTGATGCAATTGGGCAAAAAACTCCTGAGCAAATTGCATATCGGGTGTTACCTGAAGATTGCGTCCACAAGCTTCAAATCCTTTCTTGTGACGACTTTCCATCTTAGAGAGGCGAATGAGATCATCTTGATGTTCGCTCAGCAGTTCAGCGAGTTTAAGATAATTTGCGTGGGCTTCTTGTTCTCCCTCTATCACAATCGCATTGATGCGACTGTAGGCATCTTTGTATGTTTCGCTTTTGAAGTCAATTTCAGGTTGATCGACAAGCTGCTGCATGGTACACTCACTCCCGTAATGTGAATTATCTTATACAGAAATCTACTTAACCCCATGAAATGAGGGCAACGGTAACTGTGTTTTAATTTTACTTAACAAGTCTCTATGTTATAGATTAGCTTTTGCTGGGGGCATTAGTTCAAGCTAATTCACAGGAAAACCAGGAAATAAGACAGACACGGGACTAATAATGGATGATCAATCCAAAATCCGAAAAGTCAAGCGCTCTCAACGCACGATCTCCAGAAACAGACATCCGCAAGGGTAGCATAGCTGCTAAATTGAAAATTTCCTGGAGCCTAGGAATTCAACTGCTAGGTGCTGTTATAGTATTATTACCTTTAGTTGTCGAGTTGTTGACATCCTTTGTTCCTTCTGGAGCAGTTCCCTTGTGTTTTATGGGAAAATGGCTGGTCTTTAGTCCATTATCGCGATGCCTGGGAGCTAGGTGAATTTTTACTTGCTTTTACTTCATTCTACCTTGGTGCGCGATCACCCGTATATGCCCGGAGGGTAACCTTGGCGAAACCCTCCCCTCGAATTTTCGATTCGAGGCAACAAAGCTGTGCTTTGTTGGGGCATACGGCAGGCAAAGCCATCGCTATTACCGTCTTTGAAATTATGACTCCCTATTCCCTAATTAGTTTCCTGAATTTGTAAGCGGATAGTGCGTTCAGTCGCACCACTCAGTTGTAATTCCATAACTTCACCACCAAGCGGTTCTAAGCATTCAAGGAGTTCTCGCAAGCGCGGCGTACTTGCACCTGTATCCACGTACAAACGATCCGATAGATTACTAATTTTCTTCCAAGCCATGTACAATTTGGCAATCATTTGCTCTAACTGAGATGCTTGATTCACTAAGTCTGCTGCTATGCTCAGACAGCCAACTCTTTGAGCTTCTATGAGGGCTGTTTCGATGTCAACTTCTTGAGCGTTTAGCGCTTGGACTTGAGCTGCTGCTTTGAGATATTTTGCCAGATTACGAGCATCTGTGGTAACTTGCTTGATGGTATCTACATCGGGACTTTGAGCTATTTCCTTTTGAATCGCGTTTTGGTGAGACTCTGGTAATTTCTCCATCTCTTTTACTAATGGCGCGATGTAACGGGGAGGAAGAGCATTTTCTGCTGCTTTTATCTTGACTGGTTCGGGTAGCAACTCGGAAGACATGGCTGTCCATTCATCAGTGAGTTGACGCACTTCTCGCCTGGTGATGCGATCGCCTTTTTGCGCTGCTTCACCTATCATCTGTTGAACTTCTGGGGCTGCTTTAGCTGTTTCTACAAACGCCCGTTTGCTAAAGTTATTGATGGCTGATGGTTCTAATCTTCCCTCTTCTAAAAGAGTATCAGCACTGTTCGCGAGTTGAATCAGAGCATATGCTTGACTTTTGCCAATTTCTCGTTCTTTGAGCCATTTGAGAAAACCAGCACCTCGTCCCTCACCGCCTATTTTCTCTCTGTCGCGAACAGCGCGTAAAATTCGTCCTCGCCAAATGTCGGTTTGCAAATCAAAGCGATCGCACACCTGCCAAGCCACATCTAGCTGCTTTTGAAATTCCGGTTCCGGAATTTCCTCATCTTCGGGATCAGGGAGTTCAAATTCAAAATCAGCGGGCTGTTGTAGAAGTGCAGCCAACTCATCAATAGATTCGTTATATTGCACGATTTTATAGTTTATTAATTTATTACTGTACGCGCGGTTTATTATCACATATTCCGCGTAAGCTAGATTGTATGCCTGAGTTATTTGTTCCTAACGGCAGCTCATTCTGGCTTGAGTACAGCAAAGGGGCTATATCTTGTCACTAACACGAGCCGACCTCGAATCCAGCCGCTTGCAGCAAACCATCTTACAATCTGGACGTGCGGTAAATGTCCTGAGTGAAACCCAGTTGCAGGCGTCAATGCATGAAACTCTTGGGCAACAAAAACCAAATTCTGATGTTTGGTTGTTTGCCTATGGTTCTCTGGTTTGGAACCCCATCTTCAAATTTGCAGAACAGCGCATCGGCACGATTTACGGTTGGCATCGCCGCTTTTGTTTATGGGTTCCCCAGGGGCGTGGTACTCCAGATAATCCGGGGTTGGTACTCGGTTTGGATAGAGGCGGTAGTTGTCGCGGTATCGCCTACCAAATCGCTGCTAGTGATGTACACTCCGAACTACAGCTACTTTGGCGACGAGAAATGGTAGTTGGTTGTTACATTCCTCGTTGGGTGAGAGTGTTTGACGGTACGCAAAAATTGCAGGCGATTACTTTTGTCATCAATCACCAACATCGAGCCTACAGTGGTAAGATTTCCCTTGAAACTACAGTTAATAGCATTGCCACAGCTTGCGGTGAGCTTGGTTCTTGTGCTGACTACCTCATGCACACCGTCAACTCCTTGATGAGTGTTGGAATTAAAGATCAACAATTGCTTCGGCTGCGCGAGTACGTTATGGCGCGACAAGATTAGGGATGTGTTCTCAAAGTGTTGCGATTATCAAGATGCAGGCAAAGACTACGATTGTTTTGGCTTTTATTAAGATTTAGAAATTAGTTTTGACAAAATGCGTTTTTCTGGTTTCGCTAGGTTTGCACCCTTCAATTCACGATCACGAATGTTAGATGGTTCAGCGAGGTTAGCAACAACAGCTTTTAGGTTATTAATAGAGACACTTGTGATCTTTTAACAAAGTCGGGAAAAGCGAAAAATGGCTCGCACGCCCACACTAACCTTTGATCGTGGCACATTAATTTTGCATCCACCACCACGCGGTAGGGCTTGGATGGATTTTGCTACATGGGATGATAGAGTAGAAAAATTCCGCATTCCGGCTATTCAATACCGTGCTTTGGTGGAAGCAATGCAAGCGGAACAGACGAGTTTTATCGATGAAGCTAAGGCGTTTTATCCGATAGAGTTAGTTTCCAGTCTGGAAATGGAACCTTATCCCCACCAGAGTGAGGCGTTAGCTGCTTGGAAACTCGCGGGAAGACAAGGAGTCGTTGTGCTTCCTACCGCAGCAGGAAAGACGTATCTGGCGCAAATGGCGATGCAAGCGACGCCACGCACAACGCTGATTGTTGTTCCAACGCTGGATTTAATGCATCAGTGGTATGCTCATTTGAAGGCGGCGTTTCCTGATGCTGAGGTTGGGTTACTTGGCGGTGGTTCGCGAGATAGAACACCTGTACTTGTTGCGACTTATGATAGTGCGGCTATCCATGCGGAAAGTTTGGGGAATCTGTATGCTTTGTTAATTTTTGATGAATGTCATCATTTGCCAACAGATTTTAGTCGGGTGATTGCAGAATATGCGATCTCACCCTACCGTTTGGGATTATCTGCGACACCCGAACGCACTGATGGTAAACACGCTGACTTGAATTTTTTAATAGGGAGAGAAGTTTACCGTAAAAGGGCTGAGGATTTAGCAGGGAAGGCGTTAGCAGAACATGAAGTTGTGCAAATTAAGGTGAAATTATCACAAAATGAGCGGGAAAAGTAC
>NZ_QMEB01000152.1:0-11620 GCF_012912135.1 Brasilonema bromeliae SPC951
AAGTTCTGACGATGAATGTAGAATCCCCTCGCCTTTAGGCAGGGGAGTGTCAATTTTAGTTTCCGATCTTGCGTCTTCAATCACTGGTGCAGAGATTCTTGTTGATGGTGGACAAACTCCTGGAGTATGATTTGCAGTCGAATCTAGCTATATTTAGCAACGAGGGAGATATGAACGATCCATTTCATCAGAAAGAAGGTTGGAACCAATGTCTCAAAATGCTGAAGATACTCAGCTGGCTGCACAGTCAATCCCTTATGCTGAATTAGACCCACAACAACAAAAACAACGACTCCAAGAACTAGCACTTGTTTTTTTAAAATTGGGCGCGATCGCCTTTGGAGGTCCAGCAGCTCACATCGCAATGATGGATTCAGAGGTGGTGACTCGTCGCCAATGGTTGAGCCGCGAGAAGCTTTTAGATTTGCTAGGTATAACCAACCTGATACCTGGTCCCAATTCTACCGAGTTGGCAATTCATATTGGGTATGAAAGAGCTGGATGGCTTGGACTGCTCGTTGCTGGTTCATGCTTCATTTTACCTGCCATGATTATTGTTTGGACTCTGGCAGCCATTTATGCTCGCTACCAAACCATTCCTCAAGTTGAATGGTTACTCTATGGTATTAAACCCGTAATTATTGCCATTGTCGTACAAGCAGTGTGGCTGTTGGGTAAAAAAGCTATTAAGGATATTCCAACAACTCTTGCTGCAATAGCCGTAATTGTCGCCTTTTTCCTCAAGGTGGATGAACTGCTGTTGCTACTGCTGGCTGGGCTAGGGGTAATGTTCTTAAAAAATCTGTGGCAGAGGAAAAATAGAACATCAGCAGCTTGGCTACTACCGATTTCTCTAGTTATGGGACAGACAGGAGGTGCAGCTGTCGCGACTCCTGTGAGTTGGCTCCGGGTGTTTCTGTTGTTTTTAAAAATCGGCTCGGTGTTGTACGGTAGTGGCTATGTATTGTTAGCTTTCTTACAAAAAGAACTCGTAGAACAGAACCATTGGCTGACTTCTCAACAGCTTTTAGATGCGATCGCTATTGGTCAGTTGACACCAGGTCCAGTATTTACCACAGCTACTTTTATTGGCTACTTACTGGCAGGTCATGCAGGAGCGATCGCCGGAACAATTGGTATCTTTTTGCCTGCCTTTGTTTTGGTATGGATTGTTAACCCTTGGGTTCCTAAGCTACGTCAATCTTCTTGGGTGAGTAGTTTTTTAGATGGAGTAAATGCAGCTTCTTTGGGACTGATGGCAGTAGTTACCTATACCTTGGGACGCGCTGCAATTGTAGATTGGTTGACTGTGGTATTGACACTCCTGAGTTTAATTGCTGTTTTTCGCTTCAAAATCAACTCAGCTTGGTTAGTCCTTGGGGGTGGATTCGTAGGATTTGTCGCACGATTTTTGAACGGTGCGATCTTGCAGTAGAAAGCTGCCTTTTGGGCGATCGCAAAATAAAATATCGGCTCGCTTTCGGTCTCACACACTCACTCTAAAGGATATTTCCCTGATTTGTACCCAGTAAACCGGAAACGAAAATCTTTAAAACCCTTGCTATGCATTGCATATGACTTGTGTCAAAGGGGGAAGTTCAGATTAGATGATTAGTGGGATTTTTGAGAATTGCATTGGGTCGAATAATGTTGAGATTAGCCTCAAATATTGGGCTGAGTTTGGCTACCAAGTTGGTCGATCCCTCACTCTTCCACTGTTAATATCCAAATCTTAAAATTTAGGGATTTATAGTTTTTGAACTCGTCTTCAGATATGTCTAAATTTTGCATTGCAGTTAGCTGATAACTTCCGTCTATTTGTGGAGAGATGCGGCTCCTAAAACCTAGGTGTGAAAAAAAGTCTACAATCTGTTGTTGATTATCAAAGCCTGTTTTGTGCACATCACGCTGCGTTGTGCCTTGGACTCCTTGCGCGATATTCTGCAATTCTGAGTGAGTCTGTAAACGTCCTTCATGCTCAGCGTTTGTTAGAAAATCAGGAGTGATCCACGCGCCACCGAAGCGGGAAAGAACGGAATGGATGTTGCGTGCTGCCCTCTCCTTTTCTTCCATTGAAAGGTAATGATAAAGTCCTTCGTGGATGACGGCTACTGGATGATTTGGCTTAAAGTGACGGATGGCTGATTCAATTTCAGGAAACGAAAGAATGTTTACGGCATCAAAGAATAAATTCTTGCGCTCTTTTAGGCCGTGATTAGATATAATTCTTGACAGGATTTGTTGCTTTTCTTGCATTAGCTCAGGAAGATCTGTCTCCACATAAATATACTCTGGGTCTTCAGTCATAGCTAGCCCACGAAATGATAGCCCACTGGCTAACTCCAAAACCTGCGTAATGCCCTCTTTCTTGATCGCGCTGACAATACTTTTATAACGTATCTCAGCAGCAAGAGCTGCCCATTTCAAAAATTCTGGTGTGAGGTTCGTTCCTTGTGAGAAATTTTTTAAAACATCTTCTGCATGTATCAGTGTAGCAACATCCCTGCTAAAGGGAATATCTGAAAATTGCCGGAAATAAGCCACCAACTTGGCAGTTGGGCTAATCTTACTATGATCAGGACTAGTCGTTTTCACTGATTTACTCCTATTGTTGTTAGATCAGAGGATATTGTCTATGGTAAAGAGATTGTACTCTAAAGACTAACCTTATTGTCTTTCATAACTAGCGAATTGGCTTATAGGAATCCTATCTGATTCTTGAACATAATTTTAAAGAAAATCCTTATATAGGAATCCGGTTTGATTTGGTGAGACCAGTGCTGCAGGAGGGAAACCCTCCGTAGGCATCTGGCGAACCCGAAGGGTGAACTAACAAAGTAGGGGGGAGGGAACTCTGAACAGGGAACTCTGAACAGGGAAGAAGCAATAAAGGTGTACCTAGCTTCGTCAAAAATCAAATAGGAATCCTATAAAACGGGCTTTGCAGTCTCAGTATGTTTTCAAAAATCAAACCAGAGTCCTATATTTATAAATAGTGTGAGAGAAACAGACTCAGAATTCAGGAACTAAGCTACAATATTTGTTCTTTAATTTTATTCTAAAACTTCCTCCCATTTGCATAGATCAAATAGTTTTCTGTAACCTTTACATCAGCTTTAAAACCAACTTCCGTCAGCTTGTTTTGCAGTTCATCTGGCTGATAAAAAATTTTGACAATCTGATATTCTTGACCATCATTTAACTTACGGCTTTGATATATACTGCCGTCATCATTCAGGATATGGTTATTAGCTGTGGATGTAGGTTCAAAGCGCGAGTCAACAATAAATACTTGTCCACCAACACGAACAGATTTATAGACTTTTGTTAAAAATGATTTAAGTAATTTTGGTGGAACATGAGATAACCAGAAGGAGAAAAATACTAAATCATATTCAGTATCGGGTTCCCAGGCAAATAAATCAATTTGGCGATATTCCACCTTTGGTGAATTTAACTTGCTGCGATTAATTTCAATGACTTCTTCAGAAGCGTCAATTGCAGTAATTTTCTTACCAACATTTAAAAGTTCCTGCGTCCAGATTCCCGTTCCACTGGCTAACTCTAAGATTTTATCGTTTTGTCCAACTTTTTGTAAAGCCTGCTTGACAACATCAACTTCGTTGAACCAGCGCTGATTTATTTCCTCACCGCGATCATAACGACGAAGGCGATAGAACCATTCATCATATTCGTTTGCTCTAGCACGATAGTAGGCTATTTGTTCTTGAATGATTTTATCTATCATTGCCAGCTTCCTCATCCGCTTGAATCAAAGTCCTTAAAGTTACTTTTCTTTGACGCTGATTGCAGCTTACCTCACTTTTTCACGTTGCTCTTGAAGCTTTAACTTGTGAATTATTCATTTTATATGTAAACTGATAAGTTTACCGTAATATAATCTCAATAATTGCATAGCTTGCTCTAACAAGCAATAGTTTCCTGAATGTTGAGGCGATGGCGCAAAGCGCCCACCTGAAGGCTTTGCGCAGGCACTTGCGTTCGGTGATCCCAGGGACAGTTTGTTGTGTTGTGAGAGCGTCAATAATTTGTCACGAATAGTTCTATCTTTAATTAACCTGATAGCAAACACATTAGAGAACGCATATGCCACATGTCTTTACCAGCCCAGAGGGTTGCGCTTTTGCCATTAGGGCTAGAATCCAGCAACTCTTGGAGTTCTTTCGCAAACTCTTCGTTGGAGTTGTGGACAAGGATATGGACTGGTTCAGCACCCATTTCCAGCATGAAGCCCACCACACTGTACACGAGATCTGGATCGCCGTAGATAGCGAAGCGCTTGCCGTGAACCCATGCATGGGAGTCAGTCATCGCATCGACTGCCCGACCGCGTTCAATTTCCAGTTCTTCGGGAATGGGTTTACCAGTCAGTTCACTGAGTTTCATCAAGAACTCATCAGTACCCTTAATACCCCAAGGACGAGAAACGGTAACCTCTTGCTTCCATTCTTTGGCGATGTAATCGCGAGTCTTGGGAGTAGAGTGTGCTTGTAGAGCAACTGTAGCTTTAGCATTAATTGAATCTGCTGCTTCTTCCAGCGGAGTACCGCCTGGGTACATATCAAACTCACCTGTGTTGGGTGAATCCAGATAGTCGCTGTTATCTGCCAGTATCGTGTAATCGATACCCATCAGATTACACATCCGCTTGATTTCCCGGTTGTTACCAACATAGGTGTCAAAACCAGGGATGAAGTTGATTTTGCCATTGCTGGTTTCTTTCTTTTTACCTGCAGTTAGGTTAGAAAGAATACCCTTCATCATGTTGTCGTAGCCTGTGATGTGAGAACCAACAAAGCTAGGAGTGTGAGCAAAAGGTACTGGAAAATCTTGAGGAACTGAACCTGCATTCTTAGCGTTGCCTATGAAAGCCTGCAAGTCATCACCAATGACCTCTGCCATACAGGTGGTGCAGACAGCAATCATCTTGGGCTTGTAGAGTTGGTAGGAGTTTGCCAAGCCGTCAATCATGTTTTGCAGTCCACCAAATACCGCTGCGTCTTCTGTCATGGAAGAAGATACGCCGGAAAATGGTTCTTTGTAGTGACGGGTTAAGTGGGTGCGGAAGTAAGCAACGCAACCTTGGGAACCTTGAACAAAAGGTAGAGTGCCTTCAAAACCAACAGCAGCAAAGATTGCGCCCAATGGTTGGCAACCTTTAGCAGGGTTAACGGTCAATGCTTCACGGGCGAAGTTCTTTTCACGATACTCCCAACTCTTCGTCCATTCTGCAACCCTTTTTACTTCTTCAGGGTCGTGTCCGTTTTCAAACTCTTTCTTGTTTTGAAATAACTGTTGGTACTCTGGCTGATGAAACAGTTCTACGTGGTCTTGAATTTTCTCCGGATTCTGAGGCATTTCTCTATCTCCAAGCGAGCTAGTGGTTGGTTAATTGTGGTTTTCTCGTTGTCTCGTTCCCAGGCTCAGCCTGGGAATGCTTAGCTTGAGGCTCCGCCTCACCAATCTTGTTTGCTGGAGGCAGAACCTCCCCGAATGCGTTACCAGGCTCAGCCTGGTAACGAGGTATTTCTTAGGCGACAGCCTTAGCTTCAGCCTTAGCTTTAGCTTTCTGACTCCAAGGAGCGCCGATTAATCCCCAGGTGGGGCTGTTGAGTGCTAAATCCATGTCGCGAGCGAAGATAGCGAAGCCATCATAACCGTGATAAGGACCGGAGTAATCCTTTTTGTGGTTCAAGAGCTTTAAATGCCTAATGTTTATACCAAGCAATGTAATAATTAGACATTGTTCGTTAGTAACACATTTATTTTTAGGCTAATTTTAGGCTAAAAAAACCGCAATGGAAAAACAGAGTAAAGACAAGTATCAGCAAGCCTTTGAAGACTTGGAGCCAGTTTCATCTACAGATGGAAGTTTCCTTGGCTCCAGTCAGCAAGCCCAACAGCAAAGAGAGCATATGAGAACAAAAGTACTACAAGAATTAGAGAAAGTTAATCAACGTTTGAAATCTGCAAAGACAAAAGTGACAATTAGGGAATCAAATGGAAGTTTGCAGTTACGTGCTACGTTACCAATTAAACCGGGAGATAAAGACACAAATGGCACTGGAAGAAAACAATACAATATTAGCTTGAATATTCCTGCTAATTTGGATGGATTAAAAACGGCGGAGGAAGAATCTTATGAATTAGGAAAGTTAATTGCTCGGAAAACCTTTGAATGGAATGATAAATATTTAGGTAATGAAGCAATTAAAAAAGACTTTCAAACGATAGGAGAGTTACTTGAACAATTTGAAAATGAGTATTTCAAAAATCATAAACGCACCACAAAAAGCGAACATACTTTTTTTTATTACTTTTCTCGAACAAAGCGATTCACCAACCCCAAAGATTTGGCTAGTCCAGAAAATCTGATAAATTCAATTGAAAAAATCGATAAAGAATGGGCTAAATATAACGCGACAAGAGCTATATCTGCATTTTGCATAACATTCAAAATCGAAATTGATTTATCTCGATATTCCAAAATGCCGGAGAATAATTCCCGGAACATACCAACCGATGTGGAAATATCCGCAGGGATTATCAAGTTTGCAGATTACCTAAACAACAGAGGTAATCAAGTTAACCAAGATGTTAAAGATAGTTGGCAGCTTTGGCGCTGGACTTATGGAATGTTAGCAGTTTTTGGTTTACGACCACGAGAGCTTTTTATCAATCCTGATATCGATTGGTGGTTAAGCGAAGAGAACGCAGACATGACATGGAAAGTTCATAAAGATTGCAAAACTGGAGAAAGACAAGCATTACCATTACATAAACAATGGATTGAAGACTTTGATTTAAGAAATCCTAAATATTTAGAGATGCTGGCAACAGCAATTAGTAAAAAAGATAATACTAATCATGCAGAGATAACAGCATTAACACAACGAGTGAGTTGGTGGTTCCGGAAAATCGGATTGGATTTTAAGCCGTATGATTTACGTCACGCTTGGGCAATTCGGGCGCATATTCTAGGAATTCCAATCAAAGCAGCGGCGGATAATTTGGGACATAGTGTGCAAGTTCACACCCAAACTTATCAGCGTTGGTTTTCGCTTGATATGCGGAAGTTAGCGATTAATCAGGCTTTGAGTAAGAGGAATGAAATTGAGTTAATTAAGGAGGAGAATACAAAATTGAGGATGGAGAATGAAAAGTTGAAGCTGGAGATTGAAAAGTTGAAGATGGAGTTGGTTTATAAGCGTAGTTGAATTGTGTTCGTTAATTAAGGACTTTCAGTAAAAAATATGTTGCCATAGTTCCATTCTTTTCGTTTTTCTCATGAACCTTAAGTTCATGTATAGGGCTGTACTTAGAAGTAAATCTGCTAACTCGCCCTCTTGTAATCCGTACGCAAATACGCTAGACTAGCTGTTTAATTCGCATATACTAATAAATATAGTAATAATAAGAGGGAATAAATGGCTGGCAGCATCTCTACAGTTGATCTGTTTTGTGGTGCTGGAGGACTGACTTATGGGTTTGAGCAAGGAGGTCTTCCAGTTAGAGCTGGATACGATATTGATCCAGCGTGTCAATTTCCATATGAACACAACACCAAAGCAGAATTCATACTAGAAGATGTGGAGCGTATTAACGGTTCTGATTTAGCAAAGCACTTTTCTGGCAGTAGTGTTAAGGTCTTGGCAGGTTGTGCTCCTTGTCAACCTTTTTCAAGCTACTCAAGACGTTACACGGATAAAGAATCAAGATGGAAGCTTCTGCAAGATTTCGCTCGTCTTGTACAGGAGTGTGAGCCTGAAATTGTTTCGATGGAAAACGTACTTCAGCTAAAGTACCACTCAGTTTTTTATGAATTTATCCAGCAATTAGAGGATTTAAGCTATTCATTTGAAACTTACGAAGTTAATTGTTCAGATTATGGAATTCCTCAAACTCGAAAACGTTTAGTTCTTCTCGCCTCGAAGTTTGGTAAAATTGCCTTGATTAAACCCACGCATAATACAGAAAAATACGGAACAGTACGTAAAACGATCGGACATCTGGAACCTCTTTTTGCGGGTCAAGCATCTAAAACTGATAGACTTCATCAATGCAGTAAATTATCTCCTCTAAATCTTCAGCGTATCCGTGCTTCCAAACCTGGTGGAACTTGGCGTGATTGGTCTAAAGACTTAATAGCTAAATGTCATACCAAAATCAGTGGTAAAACTTATCCAGGAGTGTACGGTCGGATGGAATGGGATCGACCTAGCCCAACCATCACCACACAGTGCTTTGGTTTCGGTAATGGACGCTTTGGACATCCTGAACAAGATCGGGCCATATCTCTTAGAGAAGCAGCATTATTACAAACTTTTCCAGCAGACTATGAATTTGTAGCCCCTAATGAACCTGTTGTGTTTGAGCGTGTAGGAAGATTAATTGGAAACGCTGTTCCTGTCAAACTAGGTCAAGTTATTGCTCAAAGCATTCTGCAACATATCCATGAAGTTATTTAAGGAGTGCCTACAAGAGAAGAATCCAAATATTCTTTCGCATTCAAATACTTTTCAATATTTTTCAATATCTGTCGAATATATTCTATTACCTCTTCCTTAACTTTTAGAAGGTCTCCGATGCTTATATCTTTACCAACTTCAGAGAATGATTTGTTCCCATGAGCTAGATCGTTACGGTTCCGCATAATAATATACAAGTTCTCACCATGCTTTGTTTTAGAGTAATCGGTATCACAGGAAAAACCGTATTTTCTAGCTGTTTTTGTAATTTCATCTCGATCAATGTTTCCTGAGAATAATTCTCTACTTTTGAATCCAGCAGTAATAATATCAAGGGAAATGTCTGTTATCCTAGTATGAATATCCTCAGGAGAACGGTTTTTGAAGTTTTGAAGTACAACTTTTCTAATTTCAATTCTAACAGAATTAAACGAAACTTTCTTACCTTTTAACTCATCAAAAATAGCTTCAATGGCATTCCTCATACTTGATTCTATAAGATTATAGAGGAGTAGAAAACCGTTGGCTTTTAGGGTCTTAGCCAACTCAGGATCAATAGCTCTAATCTTTTGCCCACCACCATCCTCTGATACAGCCAACTTAATTGTCTCATTAATTAGTCCTTCTAGGAATAAAAAATATTCATTAATTTCTTGGACACGAGCATTAAAATCTAACAGAACTGTTTGCATACCTAATTTAGAAGTTGATCACGCACATACTCAATACGCCGAATGACTTTGGGTCTAGAGTTGCTTGCATCAGAGGTTGTGTACTCCTTGAACTCTGGTGAATCGAGCCAATCTATTGAGCTTGGTTCCAAATCGCTTTTCTCTCGAAGTGCAAGCGCGACACCTACAGAGATAGCTTCAAAGCGAATTCTAGGTGTTCTAACATGACCTTTTGCTTTAGTAAATCCGTTAGGGAAATATTTTTCAACAAAATCCAACATTGTATGAAATGTATTGCGAAAAGCATCCTTATCAATTTTGGAATTATTATGTGCTTCTAGATATTCATTTAAAAATACATTAACTTGTCTTTCAAAATTTTTGTAATTATCTAAGTACGCAAAGAAGCGTAGTACAAATTCTTCGGGTTCTCGGCTGCGACGCGATGCTTCTGATAAAGGGCATAGTTTTACAAACTTTGGTTCTTTTGCAAGTTCTTCCAATAAATCAACAAATGGACCAGGAGATATTCCTCTCCGCTTCTCCATATCATTAAGTGCAATACTGCCTGTGTTTATACGCTCAAACAAATCTCTACGTACTTCTTCATCAGCTTTTTCAGTAAGCACAATCATGCGAATAGTAGCGCGATTAAAGCGTCTCTGTCGAGCAAGCGGTAAATCACTAAATCGAAAACCATTAAGCCTTGTTAGTTTCTTTAGTTCGCATAATTTTAATTCATTATTAAGGAACCTATCTAAAGCACGAATACGTTGAGTTCCATCTACAATCTCCAATCGACCTAAATCATCTTTTTCCGGTCGTAGATCAGCAACGAAAATATATGGAATAGGTAATCCCAAAAAAATAGATTCGACAAACTTCGATTGGCGAGAATCTTCCCAAATAAGTTCTCTTTGGTAATCGGGTATATATAACTCACTAATGTCTTCCTCTAAGTCCTCTCTATATTTCTGAACAAGGACTTCTACTGGATACTCTTTTGTATCGTAGTCAACTATTTTTTGTTTTTCACGGATTTCTTCTTCTGCTGCTTCTCTTTGCTCATCAGTAATCTGTGGATCTGGTGGTATGTTTGGGGCTTTCGGCATTTTGATCTCCAGTTCTGGCAGAATGCGTATATTACATGTACAGGATGATGAAACCTCGATCAGTATATCTACGATTTTAACGGTTTACTGATAAATTGACCTAGGGCAAGGAGTTCAGCAGTTTGAGTTTTGTAGTTGAATAAGGAGAAGTAATGTTGTGATGTTGCATAAAGTTAAAAAAGAGTGTCCAATCTGCTTTAAGTTCTATGGGAAGAGCGATCGCCCACAACTCAAACTAGGTGATCGCTATAATTGTCCTTTAGATTTTAGGTCGCTCAAAGCATAACTTACTCAAGCAACCAACCAAACAAACCTTCTACAGTAAGGTTGAAATCTTTAGCAAATTCTGGCATGGGCAAACGTGTTCCTGGTTCATCGTAAAAAGTGGGGCTTTGATCTGGTGGGTAAACAAACACAGATTGTTCTTCTGGATCAATGAGCCATCCCATCTGAGTTCCATGCTTGAGACAATGCAGAATATTTTTGGTAACTTTAGTTTGACTTTGATCAGGAGATAGGATTTCGATTGTCCAATCCGGGGCAATTGAGAAGATGTTAGCAACCCCACCATTTTCCTTGCGTGGAATTCTTCCCCATAAAAACACTGAAATGTCAGGTACAATTGAGCGTCCACCATAGACGCTCGAAGAGCGGCTTCCCGCAGGGTAGGTACAGCGAAGTTCACAGAAAGCTCGCGCTATCTGTTTGGATTTTACGACCAAGTTGATGGCAGGTGCTAACTCAGTTTGAATGACGCTATGTTCTCCTTGTGGCATTGGTTTTTGGATAATACGCCCATCAATATATTCACTGGTAGGTTCCGTCTCCGGCAGCTTTAAGAATTCTTCTAAAGTTACGAGTTTAGCAGGGATTTGTACCATTTAAGGTTTCCTGAAGAGGGGTAAGTTGCACTGCTTTTATTTGTTATTCTACGAGATGGATCAATGAGTTAGCACACGCGAACAAATAGAACGAACCCTACCAGGGATTTGATACCATTAACAAAATAGGCGATAGCGAAGCGCTGCTGCTTTCAGCAGATCGTGCAAGGGTTCGGCTCTTTCTGGGAGCATCGCCCTTTGGGCAGCTCCATAGGAGCGTCACCTTCGATGATTGCAATCGTCAGCAAATTTGCAAAAACACTATGGCAAAGCGTAAAAAAAGCAATCTTCAGTGGATTAAAGAAACGCTTGAACTAAAACCCGATCATCATTGGGAATCTCCACCAGGCTACAAAATTTTTGTAGCAGATAGGGGGGCTGTTCGCTTCAATGTTCCCCAAAATTGGGTTTTTGAGCCACAAGAAAAATCGTTCAAGTTCCTCGATAGAAAATCCCCCAACGATGAT
>NZ_QMEB01000152.1:11630-15686 GCF_012912135.1 Brasilonema bromeliae SPC951
GATGATTGCTGTTTGGAAGTATCTTTCAATCGCCTACCACCCAATGACTGGAGCCAGTTTCCGTTAAAATCCACCTTGAAGAAAGTGATAAAAGACGACAGTCGTAACGTCATTGAATCGGGAGAAATCTTTACCATCAAGCGCCAAACCGCTAGGATTGTGTGGACAGAAATTAAGTTTATCGACACCCAAGCAGAGCCACGCGAAGCTTTTTCGCGGACTTGCATTGGTTTGGGGTCGAATGTTCAGTGCTTGATTACATTTGATTATTGGGCAGATCAAGCAGAGCAGTTAACACCCGTTTGGGATGAAGTTATGCGTAGTCTCACACTAGGGCTATATATCCGTGATCCAATGACTGGTGTAGCTTTCCCAGACTGAACCACAAAATTAAAAAGTCAAAAGATAAAAGTAAAAAGATAAATGATTAAAATACAAGATTAGCGATGGAAACTGAGTTAGATGGATGACAGAATTATTAAGACATCAGGGGTTTTCACATGCATGTGATTACTCGTAAACGACTCAATGAATTTGCCAAACTCCATCCAGATACAACCAACGCTCTGGCTCAGTGGTATCAATTAGTGAAGCAAAATCAATTTGCCTCATTTGTGGAACTCCGTGAAATATTTCCACTTACTCAGATCAAGTCGGTAAATTGACTGTGTTTAACATTGGCGGCAACAAAGTTCGACTCATTGCCGCAATTCACTACAACGGCCAAAAAGTCTATATCCGCGCTGTGTTAACGCATTCAGAATACGACGAAGGAAAGTGGAAAGAATAATGCAAAGTTTCAACCTTGATCAAACCATCACTGCTTGGTCGTCCATTGCTGAGAACGTCTTTGTTCCTCACACCGAAGAGGAATATGATCGCTTGGTCGAGATGCTTGATCGCCTTATCGATCAAGTTGGTGAAGATGAAAGCCATCCCCTCGCGTCTCTAATGGAAGTCATTGGTGTCTTAATTGAAAACTACGAAACTCAACACATTCCTGAGCTAGAGGATATCGCTTGACCAAATAAGTAGTTTTGATGTTCGAGTCAGGAGAATTCTTTAATGGCGATAGCATCTATCAACCGTTTTGAACCATCCACACTAAAATTCCTAGAATTTGTTCTACAGGTGGGAGGGGATAATCCATCAAATCGATGGTGACAGTATTATCTTCCAGCTTCAAAAATCGCCATTGTGTACCATTACTAATCGAACCATATATTACGGAAATTGGGCGATTTTTTGCAGCGTTAAATCTTTGTGCGGCAACCATTTCTGCAATACATTGTCCAAACCCAGTTCTTAAATCAGCTTTTTTTGCTTCTACAACTATAATTGCAGGTGCTTCAATTTCTAACACTTCAGGTGAACGACTTAAAAGGAAATCACACATCCCATTAAGTCCAACTGCTTCGTCAACTGTAAAATCTTCTCCGGAGAATAAGCTAATTTGCCGATTTAATATCCGTCTCACTTCTAACAGTACTGGGTAAATAATTCCTTCGGAACGCGCTTTTTCACTCGCAGAAGAAACAAGTGGCAGACTTTCTTCAAGATATGCCCTCAGTGTAGCAGATGCTTCGATGGGTTCAGTGGGAGGAATAAATCGCCCACCCTCCTGTGTTTTTAACCCGAACGTTTCTTTAACTTTACTGATATTTGTAAACTGACTATAAGGCATAATTGTTAATTCTTCCACGGGTCTACACTTATATTAAACACGCAGAGTTTGTTTGTGCAGTTGAGGCGATCTGCGCGCAGCGCAGCAGCGAGGCTATGCTCTATATTTAATCTAAGAAAATGTTATTTTAAATAGTCTTTTGTTTTACAATTTTAATGTAAGCAAAATTCAAGCAAATCTTTAAAACCAGACTCAATAAGAGTTATATTGTCTGAAGCATCAAAAAAAGATTGTTCCTAGATAACCCTACAGCTCGCATTTAGGCTAAAAATAGATTGTTTTTTCTATTAACGCTAAAAAACCTTGCTTTATCTGACTTTTATGCGCCATTGCTAAGTCCGGAGTAATCCCAAGAGTGCATTTGACGGAAAGGAAGACCCATCTTTTGGAAGACGTACTTCTCTTTCACACCAGAAGCGACGAGGTCAGGCTTGAGTGCTTTGATAAACTCCTCGAATTCGTAAGCAGTAACGTCATCGAAAACGATGGTACCGTTTTCAATGTAGTCAGTGGTACGTTTGTAGTCGTCGTTATGAGCAAACTCATAACCTGTACCAATCATTCTCATTCCCAAATCTTGGAAAGCGGGAACGACGTGACGAGGACGCAAACCACCAACCATCATGGCAACAGTCTTGCCTTCCAAGCCTGGACGATACTTGGCAATGATTTCATCCATCACTGGCTGATACTTCGCGATGATCTTCTCAGCGTTTTCTTGGATCTTCTCGTCAAACTTGGAAGCAATTTCCCGTAAGGATGCAGCAATCTTGGTAGGACCAAAGAAGTTGTATTCCATCCAGGGTATACCGTAAGCTTCTTCCATGTGACGGCTGATGTAGTTCATCGACCGGTAGCAGTGAATCAGGTTCATCTTCACGTTTGGTGTCTGCATCATCTCGTTGATGGTGCCATCACCTGACCACTGGGCGACTACGCGCAAGCCGAGTTCTTCTAACAGGATGCGGCTAGCCCAAGCATCACCACCGATGTTGTAGTCACCAATGATTGCGACATCGTAAGGAGTAGACTCGAATTTCAGTGTGCCTTCTTTTCTCTCTTTGTCGGATCTGGTAAACACCCAGTCACGAACCATGTCGTTCGCAATGTGGTGACCGAGGGATTGAGAAACACCCCGGAAGCCTTCGCAACGTACGGGTACAACAGGCTTGTCAATCTCTTTGGATGATTTTCTGGCGACGGCTTCGATGTCATCCCCAATCAGACCGACAGGACATTCAGATTGAATTGAGACACCACGGTTGAGGGGGAAGAGTTCGTCGAGTTCTTCGATGAGTTTTAAGAGTTTTTTGTCACCGCCGAAGACGATATCTCTTTCTTGGAAGTCGGAAGTGAAGTGCATGGTGCCAAAGGTGTCAACACCTGTGGTACCGATGTAGTAGTTACGACGACCAGACCAAGACCAGTAACCGCAACCAACAGGACCGTGGCTGATGTGGATCATGTCCTTAATTGGACCCCAGACCACACCTTTAGAACCAGCGTAAGCACAACCACGAGCAGTCATCACACCAGGAAGAGATTTGATGTTGGACTTAACGCCGCAGTCGGACTTGCCTTCTTCGTATACGTTTATATGTTTTTCCCGCTTTTTCTTCGCTTTCTCGGGGTAAGCGTCTAGAACTTCTTTAATAAGTTCTTTTCTTTGTTCTACAAGCTCTTTTGGATCTTGCTCAGAAGATTTTTTGTCATCTGTATATGTCATAGTGTTCCTTGCTGGTGAATTACTGGTGAGAAGGAAGGATGAAGAGTGAAGAGTGAACCATTTATATTTCATTCTTTATTCTTCTGTCTTCAAAGGTGGGCTGCTTGCCCACCCTAGGGCATTGCTTACTTGGCAGTAGCTTCTGCTGGTTTGCCAATAATTTCTGCGTGCTTGGTATCGTCGTCGAGAATACCGAACTCTACGAGTAGGGCTTCTAACTCGTCCATTTCCAAAGGTGTAGGAATGGTGAGCTTAGTGTTTTCGACGATCTTCTTAGCTAATGCGCGGTATTCGTTACCTTGGTTGCTGTCAGGTGCGTACTCGTTGACTGTCATCCGGCGCAATTCTGCGTGTTGAACGATGTTGTCACGAGGTACGAAGTGAATCATTTGGGTGTTCAACCGTTCTGCCAGAGTTTCGATGAGTTCGATTTCTCGGTCAACTTTACGGCTGTTACAAATCAGACCAGCCAAGCGCACACCACCAGAGTGAGCGTATTTGAGAATACCACGAGCGATGTTGTTAGCAGCATACATCGCCATCATTTCACCAGAAGTCACGATGTAGATTTCTTGTGCTTTACCTTCACGAATAGGCATAGCGAAACCACCGCAGACAACGTCACCCAACACGTCGTAGCTAACGA
>NZ_QMEB01000153.1:0-2952 GCF_012912135.1 Brasilonema bromeliae SPC951
CTATACCAACGCCGCTACTATCAGTCATCTTGTAGCCTTGAATGATACCGACTTGTCCTAGTCTTTTGACGATAGGGGGAGATACGCGATCGCGCAAACGAACGACTTTAACTTTTTGTCCGATTTCCATGCCAACTTACAACACAACAAACCAAGACTCAGTGTAGCCGAATCTGGGCACGAGAGGGAGTAGGAAAAGATCCAGTACGCCCAGGTTCCGGTTTGTGCATGCAACCTGTCATGGGGATGAGGGGAATAACTAATAACGACTGACTAAAATGAAATCAATAAGTCAGCAGGTGTAAGCAGATGTTTGTCACAGCACAACAGCTAGAACAACAGATGCCCGATGCAAGTCGGTTGTTAAGTGATGAGCCAGAGATGGAAAGTTCTTTACATTATATGCAGCTACTGCTGCTAGTGAGTTGTTTGGAGTGGTTATGGCGTGATAGGGATGATTTCTTTATCGGTGCCAATCTTACTATCTATTTTAGCCGTCAACAATTGCGAAATCGGGATTTTAGAGGGCCAGACTTTTTCTTAGTAAAGGACACTGAGAAAAGACCTCGTAATTCTTGGGTACTTTGGGAGGAAGATGGTCGTTATCCAGACTTGATTATTGAATTACTTTCTGAAAGCACAGGCAAAGTTGACCGGACTTTGAAGAAAGACTTGTATCAAAACCGATTTCGCACTCCAGAATATTTTTGGTTTTCCCCAGAAAATTTGGAATGTGTGGGTTTTAAGTTAGTAGGGAATGAATATCAAGAAATTGCACCAGATTCACGGGGATGGCGCTGGAGTCAAGTGCTAGGTCTGTATTTAGGTGTAAATGCGGGTAAGCTGCGATACTTTACGTCTGAAGGAGATTTAGTGCTGACACCAGAAGAGACAGCCAGAGTTACGCACCAGCAGGCATCTGAGGCTCAACAACGAGCTTCTCAGGCAGAATTGCTCTTGGAAGGAGAACGAGAGCGATCGCAGTTGTTAGCACAAAAGTTGCGATCGTTTGGTATCGAGCCAGAGAGTTTGATTTAGCCCGAGTACAGTCGAAGTCAGAGGTAGCACTTATGTATCAAACTGATCCACCCCGTCCACCACAGGAAGTTTTACCAACGATGTATGATTTGCCTAGTGAATTAGTGGCAGAATCCGGATTGCCAGATGAATTTCATATTTTTCAACCTAGACTACTTAGCGAAACCTGTCAACCTTCTAACTATCCCCCTGAGGAAATTTTAATTGCTACTGACTTAAATCTCTACTACGATCCTCGTCATCCATTGTGGTACAAGCGACCTGATTGGTATATGGTTTTAGGGGTATCTCGTGCCCAACAACAAAAAGACTTGCGCTTGAGTTATGTGATTTGGCAAGAGGGAGTTACACCATTTCTTGTCGTTGAGTTGCTTTCACCTGGTACAGAACAGGAAGACTTAGGACAAACCCTCAGGGAAGTCAACAAGCCTGCAACCAAGTGGCAGGTTTATGAGCAAATTTTACGTATTCCCTATTATGTTGTGTTTGACCGATACAGCAATCAATTGCGAGGTTTTCGCTTAGAAGGAACTCGTTACCAAGAATTGTCTTTGCCTGACCAACGTTTGTGGTTAGAAGAGATACAACTAGGTTTAGGAGTTTGGCAAGGTTCCTACGAAAATACCACAGGTCTATGGCTGCGTTGGTATGATATCAATCATCAATGGATACCAACACCCACACAGCAAATTCAACGAGAACGCCAACGGGCTGAACAAGAACGCCAACGGGCTGAACAAGAACGCCAACGGGCCCAGAGACTGGCGGAGTATTTGCGTACTCAGGGAATTGATCCGGATAACTTGCCTCAAATGTGAAAAAATAACTTGTTGGATATTCAGCATCGAGTGGTAACAAGCAGCTATTTGTTTAACAACAGTTGGACCGAACAGTTCCGATGATTAAGAAGCGATCCACAAGAGTTTCACTGAGTTCTCTATAGCTGAAATCAGAGATAAAATCTGCTGCAAAATGTCCAATTAAGCGTATAATTTACAAGGTAATTTAAGCGCACTTTTACAGAAAAAACTTATTCTTCCATATAGAAGTACACCGGGAACTTTAGTAGCTGTTGGGCTTCATTGAGAGAAATTTGGTGTGTAGGTATCAAGTGAGGAGCAGCAATTGTTGCGAACAATGCGAGGAGTTATCCGAAAGGCTGGTGCATTAAAGCGTATCTTGCCAATTTTAGAGCCGTGGTTAGCAAAGTTTGATTTGTTGAGAGCTTTGGTACGACGGGATTTGGAAGCACGCTACAAAGGTTCTGTTTTAGGAAATTTATGGCCTTTATTAAATCAGCTATCCCAGTTACTAATTTATACTTATGTGTTCTCGATTGTCCTAAGGGTAAAGCTGAGCCTTAAAGGTTTACCAGAGAATAATTTTACGTTTGGTTTATGGCTATTTGCAGGGTTACTGCCTTGGATTGCTTTTAGTGGTGGCTTGATGCAGGCGTCTGCTTCGGTGATAGTACAGCCGAATTTAGTCAAGAAGGTAGTGTTTCCCTTGTCTTTGTTACCTCTAGTACCAATTTTATCAACATTTGTTGAAAGTTCCTTTGGTTTAATGGCGTTGATTTTTTTTGTGGCGGTACAAAGTCATACTTTACATACGACTTTGGCGCTATTACCGTTGGTTTGGTTCACCCAGTTATTGCTGACAGCAGGATTAGGTTATTTGACGGCAGGACTAACGGTATTTCTGCGAGATATACCGCAGACTTTAGGAGTTATTTTACAGCTTTGGTTGTATCTAACACCAATTGTTTATCCAGCATCCTCCATACCACCAGAATTTCGGAATTGGGTATTTTGGTTAAATCCCCTGACGGCTATTTCGGAAGTTTATCGTGACTTAATTTTAGTGGGAGAGGTGAAACATTGGGGCGAGTGGGGGGTTGCTTCTGTGACTTCT
>NZ_QMEB01000153.1:2962-15664 GCF_012912135.1 Brasilonema bromeliae SPC951
CTTCTGCGGTTGTATTTTGTTGCGGTTTTTGGGTGTATAAGCGGTTGCGCCCAGCCTTTGCTGACGTGTTATAGCAAAATGCGACCACTTAACGCTATGATTCACCAGAGTTTGCTAAGTTTTATAGCTTAATTGATGATTTCTGATTCAAAATCTTATAAGAGTTTCAGATGTCCTAGGAATATGCGTGTGTGCTATGGGTGAGGAAATTGCAATATCTCTAAAAAATGTCTCAAAATGTTACAAGCGGTATACTCGTCCGGTAGATAGGCTCAAGGAAATTTTGCTACCAGGAAAGAGTAGATCTCAAGAGTTTTGGGCATTGCGGGATATTAACCTAGAGATTTCTAAGGGAGAAACTTTGGGAATTATTGGTCAAAATGGCTCTGGGAAAAGTACAATACTACAAATTATTGCCAAAACGCTGACACCTACAACAGGGGAAGTCCAGGTTGATGGGCGGGTTTCAGCATTGTTAGAGCTTGGTAGTGGCTTTAATCCTGAGTTTACAGGGCGGCAAAATGTGTTTTTTAATGGACGGCTATTGGGATTAAGCCAAAAGGAAATTGAAGACAAGTTTGATGAAATTGCTAGGTTTGCAGATATTGGAGATTTTATTGACCAACCTGTCAAAACATATTCTAGTGGTATGTTTGTCCGGTTAGCGTTTGCTGTTGCAGTGAGTGTAAATCCTGACATTCTCATTGTAGATGAGGCCTTAGCAGTAGGTGATATTTATTTTCAGCAAAAATGTTTTCAGCAAATCAGACAACTGAGAGATTCAGGAACAACACTTTTATTTGTTTCCCATGATCCGGTGGCTGTATATAAACTTTGTGATCGAGCTATTTTGCTGGAATCAGGGCAATTAGTTTTGGATGGTAAGCCAAGACAAGTTATTGATTTGTATGAAGCTAAACTTCTGAAAAAGAATGACGTAGCACCGGAAAAAATTGAAATTCAAATGTCATCTAATGCTAATGGTAAAAAATCACAGGAAAACACAAGTGATTTAGCTAGTAAAGAAGAATCAGATGAAATAGTTATTAATTTACCAGAAGTCAGTATAAAGTTTATTAAGTTTTTCGATGAAAAAGACAAAGAAATTGAATCTGTCATTAGTGACCAGAGTATGCAGTTATCTATAGGATTGCTGTTCTTAAAGTCTTTTGAAGATCCACATATTGGCTTCAAAATTAGGGAGAGGACTGGAGAAGTTGTCTTTGAAACAAACACAGCCTGTATGGGAGAAAAAGTAGGTAGAGTGAATTGTGAAACCTTATTGGAAATTCGTTTTCAATTTGAAATACCTATCAGACCAGGCGAATATACAATCACAGTAGGTGTAGCTGATGGTTACCTTGGAGAAGGTTTATTTAGACAAACATTACTTTATGCTCATAATTTTGCTGTTTTAAAAGTACTAAGAAATCAAGAAGCGATACTTTGGTCAGGCATAGTCAACCTTTATCCTACTATATCTATTTTGACAAGCAATCATGTTTGACTTGATAATTCAAAAAGCAAAAGAAACAGAATATGATTTTAGAAAAAATTTCTATCCAAACGAGCAACTGGAATTTGGTTTCAATCATTGGATTGATTACTACAAGTTAAAGTGGTCAATTGCTCATGTCTTGAAACCTTCTTCAATCCTAGAAATAGGAGTCAGTTTTGGTTATTGCGCTGCAGCGTTTCTACATGGGCATCCTGCTGCTCACTATGTTGGTCTTTTAGATATAGAATCCTATAAAAGTTTGAATGGAGTCATTGATTGGGCGAAAAAAATTACGACTCAATTTGCTACTGAATTTATGATTACTGATACACAAGCAATGAAACGCTTGCCCGGTGATATCTACGATCTCATTCACATTGATAGACAACGGAATGAAGATGCTTTCTTCCATAATTTCAAGCTTGCTATTCACCAAGGACGCTATGTGCTACTTGATGGTTACTTGGATACCCAGCAAAGTTTTCTGGCTATTAGCTGTTTCCTATTTCGCTATGCAAATATCTTAGATTGGTATGGAGTGATACCAGGTTATTCTGGACAACTGCTTATAAAAGTTTCTGAGGATTATTTAAGGCAAGTTAAGGAAGAACAACAATCTAACATTAACTCTAGTTTAGAAATTCGTCAAACTTACACATCTGAGTATTACACCCAAGACTGTGGTGGTTATGATGCTTACGAAAAAAATCAAGGGAAAAAGTTAGAAGACCCAAGGCTAAAAGCTATTGCTACTATTGCTAGTTTAAAACAATCAGGACGTGTACTCGACCTTGGATGTGGTCGTGGTGAACTGAGTTTCTATTTTGCTCATCGAGGCTTCACAGTGACAGCTGTTGATTATTCACCCAATGCGATTGAGTTGGCAAAGAAATGTTTTGATGGTGAAGACCAACTCAAGGAAAAGGTAGAGTTCATTTGTCATGATGTTTGTCATGTGCCTTTGTCAGGTAAGTATGATTTAGTATTAGCATCTGATGTTATTGAACACTTATCCTTTGAGGAAGTGGATACGCTTTATCAGAAAATGGCACGACATCTTCAGCCAGATGGATTATTTGTTGTGCATACGTTTCCGAATCTTTGGTATTACAAGTACGACTATCAACGCAAAAGGAAAATAGCTGCTTCTGTTGGAGCTTATTTACCAGCAGAACCACGTTCCAGATACGAACTGCTGATGCATATTAATGAACAATCTCCACGGATTTTGAAAAAGCAGTTAAGTAAATACTTTAAGAATGTATTGTTATGGTTTGGTTCTCCAGAAAATCCTGGTGGAAGTCTAGTGAGAAATTTTTCAATAAGAGAACTATCTGCAGCCCCAAGCCTGTTTGCGATCGCCTCACATAAACACATAAATCAGGAACAGCTAAAAAATAGTTTACAAATGTGTCCTTTACCCGCGATTCCTAGTGGACAAATCAAGATAATAGTGATGGATTCTCCAAGAGAAGCAAATGTTAGTAGTGAATTTGAAATTCAGCTAGCAATAGAAAATAATAGTGACTTTATCCTTAATAGTTTTGGTTCTTACCCTGTTCATATCGCTTATCATTGGATGAATGCTCAAGCGAGTCAGTATATTGTTTTTGAAGGAGAGAGAACAGGTTTAGTTCCTCCGTTGCAGAGAGTTCAAAATACTGTTTTGCAATCATTATTGGGGGGTCAAAGAACGAAAGAAATATACACTGCTAAAGTAAAGGCACTTCCTGAAAAAGGCGACTATATTTTAAGAGTAACGCTGGTACAGGAAAATATACGCTGGTTTGATAATGTACCAACTCAGTTGATGAAAGATATTTTCATCACTTTACTCTAGAGATTGTATAGTATGATATTTGACTTAACGAATAACCAGTAGAGAAGAGTTTTATAGGTAGAGTGTAAAAATGATGAATGCTAATAATCCGGAAATCAATATTGACGAATTAATGGAGAAAATACGGGCTGAGGTGGCTAAGCGTCACAGTCAATCTCAGTCAGTAGAAACGACAGAGCAGTCAGAGTCAACGAAGACAACATACAAGTTAGAATTGCCCTACATAGCACCAACATTTAATTATAATTTCATCCACCTAGAAACTTTGTTAAGAAATGCGGAATCTAGAGCGATCGCCCGTACAAAATGGCCAGATAATCTTAGTAAGTTTCCTTATAACTTAAGTAAACCTATACAAGTCATAGCTTTAAAAATACTAAATTTTCTATTCAAAGACCAACGGGAAGTCAATTTTAATGTCATTCGTGCATTAAAAGAATCTGTCGCTCTTAATCGACAACTAATAGAACAAATAAAAGATTTGAGAGCGCAAATAGAATGCTTGGGTGCTGTAAATACTCGCCTGCAAGGAATGGAAGAGCGCCTAAGTGCTGTGGATAGTTACCTGGAAGTCATGAAAGAGAGTTTGGGTGTTGTATGTCATCGTGTTCCAGAGATAAATGAGGACTTGAATCATTTCAGTAGTTGGATTGGTGTCATACAAGAGCGCTTGGATACTGTTAATAGTCAAGAGCATCCCATAAATGAACATCTAAAGACTGTTGATTCTCGTATTCAAGGATTAAATGAACATTTTGGTCGTGTAGATTCTCGTATTCAAGGAATAGATGAACATTTGGGTCGTGTAGATTCTCGTATTCAAGGAATAGATGAACATTTGGGTACTGTGAATGGTAACGTAAAAAACTTGCACGAGCAACATCTGAGAAACGACAGTTTCGTTAAAAACGACTTAATGCAGCAAAAGCGCTTGATAACCATGTTTTTGGAAGAAGTGCGCCAGCGATCGCCAGAACCCATCAACAAAGAACATTTGGAAACTTTTGTCAAGGAAGAACAACATTTCTTAGATGCCTTCTACGTTGCTTTTGAAAATCAATTTCGGGGTACCCGTGAAGATATTCATAACAGGTTAAAAGTTTATCTACCTTTACTTGAGGAAGCCAAGGTTGGTACACCCGATTCTTTTATTCTGGATGTGGGTTGTGGACGTGGCGAATGGCTGGAACTACTGCGGGAGTCTGGCTACACAGCAAAAGGTATAGACATAAATAGAGTCATGCTAGAACAGTGTCGCACAAGGGGACTAGATGTGATTGAATCAGATGTTCTTGCATATTTGCAGTCTTTACCCGATGCAAGTCTTGGTGCAGTCACTGGCTTTCATATTATCGAACATTTGCCATTTGAGACGCTGATGAAGTTGTTTGCTGAAACAGTTAGGGTTCTTAAACCTGAAGGATTAGTCATTTTTGAAACCCCAAACCCAGATAATATATTAGTTGGCAGTAGTGGCTTTTACACAGATCCAACTCATCGCAATCCCTTACCAAGCCCCACAATCAAATTTATTGCTGAATCTTTTGGTTTATGCAAAGTCAAAATCATGAACCTTCATCCTTCAGAAAATCAGAAATTAGATGTAGATAATTCTGTTCTAGCTGAACGCTTTAATCAATATTTTTATGGTTCTCAAGACTATTCTGTGATTGGGTACAAACATGGGTAGCTACAGAATTGCAGTCGTAGTGCCAAGAATGGCAAGTGGTGAAATCGGTGGGGCTGAACGCTTTCATGAAGGACTAGCAAACTCATTGAACTCTTTAGATACCCATGCAGATATTGTAAAAGTTGTCATTGATGAATCAAATTTTGAAACGATAGAGGAGTCGTACCTCCGTTGCTATGACTTAGATGTGTCTGCATATGATGCAGTCATTTCAACAAAATCGCCTACCTATCTTGTGCGGCATCCTAATCATGTATGCTATCTACAGCATACTATTAGAGTTTTCTATGACATGTTCGACAGAGAATTTCCCTATGCCGATGAAACTTTAAAAAAACAGAGAGAACTGATACACAAATTAGATACGGGGTCTTTAAGATCTCCAAGAACTAGAAAAGTTTTTTCCCAAGGACACGAAATCCGAAATAGACTTCTCAAATGGAATGGTATAGACAGTGAAGTTTTGTACCCTGGCATAGTTTTGAATTGTACTCAACCAAAAAATTATGAGTATATATTTATGCCAGGAAGACTGCATCGTTGGAAACGGGTAGATTTAGTCATTGAAGCGATGCGCTATGTTAAATATCCCGTTCATCTTAAAATTTCGGGTACAGGTGAAGACGAACAACAATTACGTAGTTTGGCTGGTACTGAAAAACGTATAGAATTTTTAGGTCGAGTTTCCGATGAGGAACTCATTAATTTATATGCAAATGCTTTAGTCGTACCGTTTGTACCCATTCAAGAAGATTATGGCTATGTGACTTTAGAAGCTTTTGCTCATGCAAAACCAGTGATTACCTGTGAAGATTCTGGTGAACCCTTGCAATTTGTGAAAAACAGTATCAACGGTTTTGTTGTTCCGCCTCAAGCAGAAGAAATTGCTAAAGCCATAAACGACTTGTTTGAAAATCCAGAACAAGCAAAAATCATGGGTAACAGAGGCAAGCTTGATACAAGTTATATTACCTGGTCTAATGTATCTCAAACGCTTTTGAATTTTTTACGAGGGTAAATGGAGGTCACGTGACTCAGCATTCATCATTCCAAGTTACTGTCTTAGATATGCAGCCTATCGATCCGCCTGTTGGTGGTGGAAGGCTGAGGCTACTGGGTTTGTATCATGGAATCGGTGAAAACCTTCCAACAACCTACATAGGAACCTATGATTGGGAAGGTGAAAAGTATCGAAAGCACCGTTTGAGCAATACTTTAGAAGAAATAGATATTCCTCTGAGTGAAAAACACTTTTCTGTTTGTGCTGAATGGCGAGCACGGGTGGGTGGTAAAACTATCATCGATTCTTGCTTTAATTTGCTAGCTCACCATTCACCTGAATTTGTGGAAACAGCTCTTAGTAAAGTCGCTGAATCAGATATTGTCATCTTTTCTCATCCTTGGGTATATCCTCTGGTTAAGGATAAGTTAAGAGTACGTCCACAGCTTGTGGTTTATGATTCACATAATGTAGAAGGCTTTTTGAGAACCAGTTTATTAGATGATGGTGCTTTTGGCACTGAAATTGCGAAAAATGTCGTCAGTATAGAGTATGAACTTTGTCAAAATTCAGATTTAATTCTTGCCTGTTCGCATGAGGACAGAGAATTATTTCATAGGCTGTATAATCTTCCTTTTAGCAAAATAGCTGTTGTTCCTAATGGCGTGTTTACTGATAAAATTTATAAGAGTGACAGTCTCAAACAAGCAGCCAGAAAAAAACTAGGCGTAGGAAACAGTCCACTGGCTATTTTTCTTGGTAGTTCCTATCCACCAAATGTTGAAGCCGCAAGTTTTATTATTGAAAAGTTAGCTCCTGCTTTGCCTCATGTCAAATTCGCTATCTGTGGAGGCGTCGGTGGTAACTTCAACCAAAGAGAAATTATTGAGAGAAATATTCATAACGTTATTATCACAGGTTTTTTACAAGAAGAAGAAAAACTGACTTATCTCGCAGCAGCTGATCTTGCTCTTAATCCAATGTTCTCTGGTTCAGGCACGAATATCAAAATGTTTGATTACATGGCGGCTAGTCTACCTGTTATTTCAACACCTATCGGAGTACGAGGTATATTTCAAGGTTCAGAACCATCATTTCTGATTTGTACTCAAGAAAAGTTCGTCAACAGCATTGAGTCTTTGCTTAAGGATAAGAAGTCTGCTGAAGCTTATGGCGCTGCTGCTAGAGATGTTGTAGAAAGAAAATATTCTTGGCAATTAATTTCCAAAAATTTAGGGCTTCTGTTGTACAGAAATAGATTGAAGCTGGACAAACAGCGCCCATTTTTTAGTGTCATTATTCCCACATATGAAAGACACAGCAAGTTAAAAGAATTGCTTGATTGTTTACAAAAACAAGTTTTTAAAAATTTTGAGATTATTATAGTTGACCAAAGTAAGACTTCATGCAAACCGGTTCAAGAATACTCTGAGCTAGATATTCTTTATATCCACACTGACATTAAAGGAGCTGTTACAGCGCGAAATACAGCCGCCTTTTATGCAAGGGGCGAAGTTTTAGCTTTTACTGACGATGATTGTTTACCACAGCTTGATTGGCTAAATAATACTATAAAGTATTTTGAGAATAAATATGTTGTTGGTGTAGAAGGGCTGATTGTTTCAGATAAACTCGAAGACAGTAATTACCGTCCTGTAACCAATGTTGGATTTGAAGGAATTGGTTTTATGACTGCCAATTTACTGCTTAGACGGGAAGTGTTTATGGCGGTGGATGGATTTGATGAATGTTTTGAGAATCCTCACTTTCGTGAAGACACCGATTTGGGTTGGAGAATTTGCCATTATGGCAAAATTCCATTCGCACACGATGTATGTGTCTTTCATCCTCCTCATCTTCGGACTGATATCCGTGAAAGTCATGAACAAAGAAATCGTTTTTTTGAAAAAGATGCATTGTTAATGAAAAAGCATCCAGAACGTTATCGGGAACTTTTTTTACGAGAGGCTCAATACAACAGAACACCAGGATTTTGTGAAAATTTATTAAGAGGAGCAATAAAATACAACGTGGAAATTGATAATTTTTACTTGTGTTATCTAAAAGAGGGAGACCAATGATTAAAATTAAAACTTTTAGCGATGCTCTAAAAAGGATTTGGAAAAGCCAAGATAAATGGTCATCATCAGTAGAGATTAAGCAAGAAGAAATCCAGAAAGAAGAAATCCAGAGTGAAATATCTTTTGCACAGCAAATTCTGACAAATTCTAACATGAGTTCTCTGCTGTCAACAGATATACCACCAATAATTCGTACACATTTGGATCAAGCACAAAAATTATTGAACGAAGTAGAAAAATTAGTTGCTAGCAATAGTCACGGAGATTACTTTAAGTCATCAACGCCTAGATACCTCCATTACTTGGCTGCTGCAATGACTTTGCCAAGTCAATCAAAAATATTAGATGTCGGTTCTGCACCAGGACATGTTGGTATAGGCTTGCATTTGCTTGGTATGGATGTTGTTGGTGTCAATTTGAATGAAGCTTGGCGTAGCACATATTCTTCACCTGAGTGGTTGGAGAAATTAGGCGTAATAGAACATGATATTGAGAAAGCAGATCTTCCTTATACTCAGAACAGTTTCGATGCAGTCTACTTTACTGAAGTGTTAGAACATATAGCAATTAGAAATCCGCTTGAAGTTCTATCCGATTTAAGAAGGGTATTAAAACCAGATGGATTGATGGTGCTATCTACACCGAACATATGTAATATCTCAAATATATATGCTTTGATGAACGAGGTTAATATTTTTTGGCAGCCGGAAATATTTTATGGCGGCTTAGATAGGCATAATCGAGAGTACACACCCAAAGAAGTTTACAATGTTGTAGAAAAAGCAGGTTTTACAAATATACAAATGTATGGAATTAACAGTTACTGTAATTGGCGCTATGGGACTGGTGACTATGCTTATAAAGTTGTTTCTGCGCTTGGTGATCATCATCCATTACTACGAAATACAATCATACTATTGGCAAAAAAGTAATTTGTATTCATCAAAATAGACTTTCATCTAGGTGGTAAGATCATAGATTTTTCTATGTTGAAGAGGAGTTAATAAGTGAATATGAAACTATCTGTAGTTATTCCCTGCTTTAATGAACTAGGAACTATCGGTCAAGTTATTGAAGCCGTTAAAGCATCTCCAGTTAAAGACTGCGAAATTATTATAGTTGATGACTGCTCCACAGACGGGACGCGTCAACTACTCAAATCTAGGATAGAGTCACAAGTCGCTCAAGTTATTTATCATCAAAAAAACCTGGGTAAAGGTGCAGCTTTGCGTACTGGCTTTGCTGCTGTTACTGGTAATATTGTCATTGTTCAAGATGCTGATTTGGAGTATGACCCTCAAGAGTATCCAATCATGATTCAACCTATTTTGGAAAACAAAGCTGATGTAGTCTTCGGCTCTCGTTTTCAAAGTGGTAGACCTCATAGAGTTGTCTATTATTGGCACAGAGTAGGGAATGGATTTTTAACAATGTTATCTAATATGTTGACAAATATTAATTTGACAGATATGGAAACATGCTACAAGGCATTTCGACGGGAAGTCATTCAAGCTATTCAGATACAAGAAAATCGATTTGGATTTGAACCGGAAATAACTGCAAAAGTTGCAAAAATGGAATGTCGCATTTATGAAGTAGGTATATCATATTACGGTCGTACTTATAAGGAAGGTAAAAAAATAGGTTGGAAAGATGGATTCAGAGCTATATGGTGTATTCTTAAATACAATTTATTGACGATAAGTTAAAAATATGAGCCTCTCACGCTTCGCAAGAAACCTTCCGGGAACGCGGGTCGCCTGGCTGTCGGGAAACCCGTCACTCGCGCGCTTACTCACCACTAGCAACAGCCTTAAGAAACACCATCCCCCTTCTACCCTGTTCCCTGTTAAGCGTTCCCTGTTAAGCGTTCCCTGTTCCCTGTGTTTCTTGAGAGTTTCTCTGGAATCAACTGAAAAATAATCATTAACATCCATGTATGAAGTTTTTTATTAGACCTCAATTTCTGTTGTATGTCGTTTTTTGTATTGTAGGTGTGTTTAACGCATTTCGTCCTACAATAATGTCTGGATTTGCATATATGCAAACAGACCCAGGAGATACACGATTAAATCATTACTTTTTAGAACACCTGTTTCAGGTAATTTTTAATAAGAACTACACTGGTGAATTATTCTCACCAGCTTTTTTTTATCCATATAAAAATGTTCTGACTTTTTCAGATAACTTGTTTGGCTCAGCTCCTATCTACTTTATACTGAGGGCATTTTTCTCACTAGAATTGTCATATCAGTTGTGGATGATTGTGGTTTGTGTACTATGCTTTGTTAGCTTTGCTGTATTGATGCGGTATTACAAAGTAGGTCATGTACCAGCTGCAATTGGTGCTTTCCTTTTTGCGTTCGGAATGCCAAGAGTTGTTAAAATAGGTCATCAACAGCTACTTCCTCAGTTTTTCACACCACTAGCTTTCTTGTTTCTATGGAATTTCCTGAGATCCCCAAGGAATAAACCACTCGCATATTCACTACTACTTATTTATTTTCAAGTACTAGCAGGCATTTACTTGGGCTGGTTTTTAATGTTCTCTTTAGCTATTTTTACAGCAATAACTTGCCTATTAGATAAAAGTGTTTGGCAGCGTTTAACTATCTATTTTAAGCAGAATTATAAACCAGCTATTTTGATAACTGCTATCTGGCTGTTACTAATGCTTGGCTTACTAGGACCTTATATAAAGGCTAAGGGAATACTTGGTTCTCCCTCTTACACACAAGTAGACTCTATGCTACCAAGGCTTTCCTCATGGTTTTTACCAGCCCCTGATAGTCTTTGGTGGTCTTTGTTATCAGAGAATTCCAAGCATTTACCAATGGCTCATGAACACCATATATTTCTAGGATTTTTGACTATATTACTGACTGTACTATCCATATATACTCTACTGTATCGCAAAAATATATTGAATGATGAAAGAACTCTGCTAATAAAAATTTGCTTACTTGTAGCTCTGACTATTTTTATTATTACCCTCCATGTGTCAAATAGTTGGTCAATATGGAGAATTGTTTATGGAATTGTACCTGGCGCTTCGGTAATTAGAGGAGTCACTCGTATATGGACAATGTTTTATTTCTACATCCTAGTTGCGGTGATCCTTTGTCTAGACTCTATACTGCGTACTATGCTTAATCAGCGATTGCGTATGACAGCAGTCAGTCTACTTTGTATTGGGTGTGTCTTAGAACAAATTGTCACTAACTCACCTAGTTTTGCACTTGCACCTTTAACAAAGGAGGTTGCACAAATTCAGGAACTAATGCAAAAAGATTGTGATGTTGCATATGTGACTCTAAAAGCTGAAGTACCACCTTGGTCTTCACAGCTATCGGCTATGTGGGCTGGTATTAAAGCTAATATACCTGTTGTCAATGGTTATTCAGGGAATGTACCCCCTAACTATGGTCGCATGGAAGACTCAATGAGTACGCCTCAACTCATCAATTGGCTAGGAGAAGACAGTAGAGGACAACTTTGCATAATATCCCAGAAGTCTCTGAAAAATGATGATAAATTAGTCTCCATGTACTCGGTTAAAGAAAATTTAAGTTCTTCAGGTAATTGGACTTCTTATCATCTACAACTGCCTATTAGCAAAATCTTCTCACAAAAAATAGAAGTATATGAAATTCCTAAAACTGTAAAAATAGCTTCAGCAATTAAAGTCCCAGTTGTTGTTAAAAATATCAGCAACTTCTTATGGTCTACTAAAGGTAAGCATTATACATCCTTCAGTTATCGTTGGCTAGACTCTGAAGGAAAGTTAGCAGTTTTCGAGGGGGATGGCGATCGCATACCTCTTCCTTTTGATTTATCTCCTGGAGAGTCAGCAGCAATTAATGCAGTTATTAAAACTCCTACAAAACCAGGACAATATAGCTTGATTTTAACAATGCTTCAAGAGCATGTTGCTTGGTTTAATGACAAACAAGCAGAGTCTCCAAAATTTGAAGTATCTGTCACTTCAAAATCTTAATAAGTAATGAAAGTGGCTAAAAACAAAAGTCAATAGTTGTGATGAAACTTTATGAACATACAAGAATTTTTTTTACTGATAATGTCTGTCATGGCTAGTGTAGGAGGGCAATTTTTTTTAAAGGTTGGTGCACTGAAATTAGGAAGCTTAAATCCAGGAAACACAATTGGTCAAATTCTTAGCATTGCTACAACACCTGAACTAGTAGTTGGGCTAAGCTGCTATGGTCTAGGCGCTATAGCTTACATTCTACTTTTAACTAAAGTAAATCTGAGCATTGCAGGTCCATCTGTGTCCCTCGTTTATGTTTTCTCAGTTTTAATGGGTTATTTCATATTTAGAGAACCTATTCCTATGATGCGTCTAATAGGCTTGAGCTTCATTGTCAGTGGAGTGATATTAGTGATTTGGCAAAAGTGAATGAAATAACAGGAAAAAATATGCATTCAGAAGCGGAAATTTCATCTTTCAACACGAGTATTGCTTTTGGCGTCAATACCTCAGGTTACGTTAACAGCGAATTTGGACTGGGTGAAGGTGTCAGATCAACTCTTAGAGCACTTGAAGCGGTTAATATTCCTTTCGTTATTAATAAC
>NZ_QMEB01000154.1:0-10642 GCF_012912135.1 Brasilonema bromeliae SPC951
GTCTGTTTTCGTAATCCCTTTTTATACCCTACCACATTTGACTGCAACTTAGTATCAGTATCAGTCTCCCAATCTGCTTGAGTTAACGAATTATCTTCAATCTGAGCAACTTGTGTTCCTAATTTTTCATAGTTTAACTGTGTCTGAATTCCTTTTTGGACTGATGCTGTGGCTACCTCTAATCCAAGACAACAGGGCAACAGTAAAGCACTAATTACGAATTTCCAAAACATTGTTTCACGTTCCTCATTTCTCGTTCCCTAAGAAAACTAGGGAATGTCTACTGTGAGACTTTGGTTGAAAAAAGGATTTACGCAGTGAAACGAAAAATTAAGGCTGATTCTGCTGAAGGATAACAAAGCCTCTATAAATGCAATACCATCTACACCAGGGTGAAGGGAGTTCTTGGTGAGCGCTATTTTGTTTTTGGATAATTTCTTTTTAAGAAATGCAGGGAACTCTTAACAGGGAACAGGAGCAAAATTTCGTATCTCAGTGTTGCAAACTCGGGCGAACCCCCGTTACAGCAGCAAGGCTGATTCATTCCAACCTAATTCTTTGTTTCATGTACCAATTTGTGCCATTCTGTATTTAGAAGCTACAAGTGGGTTCTTCCCAGTGATACGCTTTGGAATAGTGAACAGCTTGCCAGCATCTTTGATACTCATCAAAACCGAGACACATCTATACAAAACGTGCCAAAGTGATGTCATCTCCACTAGATGAAAGCTTGAATTTATAAGGCTTTTCTCTAAATGTTAAGGAGTGTAATGTTTTATCAGATTCCTGAAAACTTTAGACCATTTTAACCTTATGATGAGGAAAACTTGTAAAGTTTAGTAAGAAGGAAGTTATTAAACGTGGCTATTCCTCTGCTAGAGTATGCGCCTTTAAGTCAAAATAATCGTGTTGCTGGCTACGAAGTTCCGGGTGATGAACAACCCAGAATCTTCTCTACTGACAACTTGCTTTCTGCTACTGACCTCGATAACTTAATCGAGGCAGCCTACCGTCAGATATTTTTCCATGCTTTTGAGTCTGATCGGGAGCGTTTTTTGGAGTCGCAGCTCCGCAGTGGACAAATTACCGTCCGTGAGTTTATTCGTGGATTGGCTTTGTCCAACACCTTCACTGGTAGCTTCTATAACCTCAACAGCAACTACCGCTTTGTTGAGCATTGTGTTCAGCGGATTTTGGGACGCGATGTTTACAGCGAACGGGAAAAAATTGCTTGGTCAATCGTGGTAGCAACCAAAGGTCGGGCTGGCTTCATCAATGATCTGCTCAACAGCGACGAATACCTAGAGAACTTTGGTGACACCATTGTTCCCTACCAGCGTCGTCGGGTTCTGCCTTCAGGAGCCAGCGAATTGCCCTTCAACATCAAGTCTCCGCGCTACGATGAATACTATCGTGCGAAACTCGGCTTCCCGCAAATTATCTGGCAAACCATTGTACGTCGCTACACTCCACCCGACAAGCAGCCTAAGGCAGGTGATCCAGCTCTGTTTGCATCAATGGCTCAGAGTATTAATCCAACAGGTAATCCTCCGCAACAGATCTCGCCTTACAACATTGATTACGAAAAAGCAGTACCTTATCGCCGCCGGTAATTAGGGCTGCTTATTTAGCAAACACGATACAGCGTGAGTGTAGTCTTCCAAGATAGAGGAGTCAGAATTCAGGTGCTAGGGTTCAGAAAAGGTTTTTCTGAATCTTGAGTTCTGAAATCTGGCTCCTTATTTGCTCAAGTTGATTTTTCGGCTTACTAACGTTATTTATCACTCTGTGAAGAAACACAGTAGGTGGTCTGAGATTTCGCAACGAATTCAAAGCCTAAGATTTGTGTTTTTGCTGTCGCACAAGCATCTAGAGTCTTGGTTTCAAAGCAAGCTAAACACTTTTTAATTTGCCAGTCTATGGCAACAATCTATAATTTAGTAAACCTGATAGATACCAGGTGCAACTTTGTGGATTATTCTTGGCAATCGAATTCTTTTTTTTTGAAGAGGTGGCAATATTATCAATATATTCCTAGTGATAACTAGGAAGATTACATAAAAAATTATCACAAGTAAAGAAAATCTATAGAATAAATATTTAGTAAAATACTACTTTCAATGAATAGATGGCTGTGAGCAACCACGAACAAGTTGGCAGAAGTTTAACTCTTTTAAATCAAGCTTTGTACCCTTATATAAAAAGGGAGATGCAAAAAGTCTATGGTGAGGTTTGGCTCACAATTGCCCTATCATGTATGTCTTGTTATTCAGTGCTAAAAGATAACCTAAAAGATAACTTAGAAGACATTCTACGTGATGATGTTTCTGCTTTATTAGAAGTTATAGTAGGGCAGTGGGATAACGTCTTCAGCAAAAAATTAGGTAACACTGAGCGTGCTTTTGTTAGTGAACTCATTGAAACCACCAAGACTTGGAAGCATCAATCTCGCTTTTCAGTTGATGACACTTATCGCACTCTCGACACAATAACTCGACTTCTCAAAGCTATCTCTATATTAGAGGCAAATGTTGCAGAACAACACAAGCAAAAAATACTAGAAAAACTTCTTTCTCCGCCAGGTGAAAAAGCGGCTATTACAGAAACATTAGCTGAAATTATTAAACAACAAAGCTTCCAAAATATTTCTCTTTTGCGCCGTGCGCTGACACACCGTTCTTATGTCCATGAAAACCCCCAAGAAGGAGAACACAACGAACGTCTAGAGTTTCTCGGTGATGCTTTGTTGACTTTTTTAAGTGGTGAATACCTTTATCGTCGTTATCCACAAAAGGGAGAAGATGAGTTAACTCGTCGGCGTTCTGCGCTGGTTGATGAAAAGCAACTGGCAAAGTTTGCAATTGAGGTTGGCTTAAACTCCAGAATGCTTTTAGGTAAAGGTGCAACTTTAGAACGAGGTTACCAAAATCCCAATTTACTCAGTAGCGCCTTTGAAGCAGTGATCGCCGCTTACTACATAGACAACAATTATGATATTGAAGCAGTGCGTGCTGTTGTAGAACCGCTGTTTGATTCTGTCCCTGAAAGTATTGTGGAGTTTCGCTCAAATGTAGACTCTAAAAATCGGTTTCAGGAATGGGTGCAACGCAACATCACTCAAATACCGCCTAAATATATCACAGTTCAAGTAGGTGGTTCTTCTCACGCTCCAGAATTTATAGCTAAAGTATTTGTGGGAGATAAAGAGTATGGAGAAGGCAAAGGTCGCAACAAGAAAGATGCGGAGAAGGCTGCGGCTGAGGATGCGCTGGCTAGGCTAAAACAATGAAGGTGAGTTTGAGGTATCTCACACTTCTACTTTTAACGGCAAAGTCACAGTAAAAGTAGAACCAACTCCCATCTGCGAGACTAAGCTTATTTCACCCTGCAACAGTTTCACCAGCCGTGAAACTATTGCCAAGCCCAAGCCAGTACTTCCGGGAAGGAAGGATTTACTAGCAGAACCAATGCGAAAGTAGGGTTCAAAAATTTGTACTTGGTTTTCTGGCTCAATTCCAATTCCAGTATCGGAAACTGTAACACTCCACTTGTCAATGTCTAAAGTTTTACACTTAATTTTTATCGTTCCTGACTCTGTGTAGCGAATCGCATTACTAACAAGATTCGTTACAATTTGCTGTAATCGTAATGCGTCTGTTACAACTTCGTTAGGAGCACGGTTGCAATTAATAATAATTTGTAAATTTTTATGACTAGCCAAAGGCTCCAGCATTTCGTAAACATTTCTGATTAATTCATGCACATTGATTGGCTCTGAGTGTAGTTTCATTTGCCCGGCATCATAGCGAGAAATCTCTAGTGCATCGTTAATCAGGTGAAGTAATTGTCTCCCGCTGCGTAACACGCGGTCAATGTGTTCTAGATGGGTAAAGGAATCTTTTTCTTCTGATTTTTGGCGTTGTAAGCGCAAAAACAAATCTGAGTAACCAATAATTGAAGTTAATGGGTTTTTGAGTTCGTGCGCTAGATACGATAAATTATCTTGATTTGCTCGCACTAAGCGAGTTAGTTCCTGATTATTAAGGGTTAACTGATTTTGCAGCTGCTCTAGTTCTGTTAATCGCTCTTGTGTGTAACTTTGGAAACAATAGGCTATTGCTTCATCCAACACCATATCAATCAAATGCACGGCTCGCATCACTTCTTGTGCTGATGCTTTCAGCCATTCTGGTTCTAAATTAACAAATATAGTATTACGCAAAAGCCGATACTCTCGTGCAATTTCTGCTGCATCGAAACCTTGTTCAGCCCTAAGAGTTCCATGATGCAAACTTGCCTGAACTAAGGGTTGGACTTCATCATCTTGATATTGAGAAAGCACAGTTGCAAGCGCCAAGAGGACATGGTCAACATGATTTTTAATGGCTGTACGAGTTAGATTATTGGTGCTGGAAATCTTTTTATCCCGACGAACAGCTTCCACCCACTGTTTTATAATCTTCTGAGTTTTATCCCGCAGCAATTGACTAAAATCTTTCATCACTCATGGGTGGATAAACATACAAATAGAATAAATCATTCTATTATTTAGATCTTAAGCATAGGAGTACTACATTGTATTTACTAAAAACATGTAATAATTAGAAATAAAAGTACATAATATACGGGTGATGTTTATCCATCTAAAGATCAATGAATTTTCTTTCTAACAAGACTTGTTTTTTAGCCAAAAAAAGTATATCCTAGGGTTGCTTGACGCTATTATTTACTGGTGTTACATTTATCATAAATAAGAGTAAGTCAGCCTAATCCAATGAATTGCATTGCATAAGTTGGAGCGGAGGAACCAACGTATGGGGCGTATCTTAGCTAGAAGGAACAAAGAGTAGATGTATGTTTTCGCTTCTTGTTTTTTGCTTCTTCTAATAGAAGGGTATCTCTCAACCCTAGCCCGTCAGCTAACTTCGTAGGCAATGAGAGGAGACTGAAGAGACAGCATGATTGTAATGCTCTGATCTCATCAGTATCCTTGGCTGGTACTGCTCGGATTAATTGTACCCGCACTTGAATCTGTTGAGGTCACCAATGATATTGCAACTGAATGTAGCTGCCATTTTGGCGGTTGCTAGTCGAACAGCTTGGAAACGCGCTAAACCCGTTATTGTACGGGATACTGTCTTACTACCTCTGCTTGGTTTTTTGGGCGTTATTGTTGTCTGGTGGATTATTGCCCTTGCAAACCATGAGTTAATGCCTACTCCACCTGAGGCGTTAGTAGCTAATTTAGATTATATCCTTAACCCATTTTTCCAAAGAGGACCAGGTAACCTTGGTATCGGCTGGCTGTTAATAGCAAGTATCCGACGGGTCTTACTAGGTTTTGCTCTAGGTGCTTTAGTAGCAATTCCAGTTGGTTTTCTCATCGGGATGTCAAGAACGGCAATGATGATTCTTAATCCCATTATCCAAATCTTCAAACCCGTATCACCCTTGGCATGGCTTCCGATTGCTCTTGCGATTTTTAATTTGGCAGATCCATCAGCAATTTTCGTGATTTTTATCACTTCTTTGTGGCCAACAATTATTAACACTGCTCTGGGAGTTTCTAGTGTTTCCAAGGATTATATAGATGTGGCACGAGTTCTAGAAATGCCCCGTTGGCGAAGAATTACAAAAATTATTTGGCCTGCAAGTTTACCCTACATTTTTACAGGTTTGCGAATTAGTTTAGGAATTGCTTGGTTGGTTATCGTTGCTGTAGAAATGCTGACAGGCGGTATTGGAATTGGCTTTTTTGTCTGGGATGAGTGGAGTCGCTTAAATCTCAATTCCGTTTTTCTTGCTGTGCTAGTCATTGGTTTAACAGGTTTGTTCCTGGATTACGCTATTGGCAGAATACAAGCTTTTGTTACTCGTCGCCCAATAACTTCAAATTAGTTATTTATTAGCGGTCAGTCATTGATAAACATAATAGATTTCACTGCGTTATCGCACCCTCATCTGACTGCCTCTGATAAAGGTGCGTTACAGTTGGGACATCTGTTTCATCGATGCAAATTTGACATGCATGAAATCTTTTTAAATAGCTGATGAATTGTATGGGTTAAGGGAGATAAGTATTCAAAATTAAAAGAAAAAACTCACTGTTTAACAAGCAGCCTACCTGCTGGAACTCTACAGAAATGAAATCTGTGACAGCCGAAACAAGAACTTTTGTACCTTCGTAGTTAATATTCTGAGTCATTTCGCCGCTGCAGGAGGTTTTTTATGAGTCACAATAACACAAATAACTGGACGCGACGAGACTTTATCACAGGAGTGGGAGCAACAGCATTTGCGACTGGACTTTCTTCTTGTGCCATTAATGCTAACCGTGCCCCTAAAGAATTGTCAAAAGCGGCGTTGGCGACCGAACCAGTAGTAGACCCGAAGACACTGGAAAAACCTAACATTACAGTAGGGTATGTGCCGGTGAATGACTGCGCTCCCTTTGCTATAGCCTGGGAGAAAGGATTTTTCCGCAAGTATGGTTTAAATGTCACCCTCAGCCGTGAAGCCAGCTGGGGTACGTCTCGTGACGGCATTATTTTTGGACGCCTTGATGCTTCGCCAGTGGTGAGTGGTGCGGTGACAAATGCGAGAACCGGTGCAGAAGGCGCACGTCATGCTCCCTTATGTGCAGCTATGACAATTCACCGTCACGGTAATGCGATGACGATGAATAAAGCAATGTGGGAGTCTGGGTTGCGTCCTTGGCGAGACTATAACGGCAATTTAGAAGAGTTCGGACGAGATTTTCGCAACTACTTTGAAAAATTACCATCTGAGAAACGAGTTTGGGCAGTGGTGCTGAGTTCAGCAATTTATGAATACTTTATCCGCTACTTGGCGGCGGCTGCTGGAGTTGCTCCTGATAAAGAATTTCGCATTATCATTATCCCACCACCCCAGATGGTAGTAAATATGAGAATTGGGGCGATGCAAGGATATATGGTGGCGGAACCTTGGAATTCACGGGCAATTTCTGGCAATGACGGAATTGGCTTCACCTTCGCTCAAGGTAGAGAAATTTGGCAAGGACACCCAGACAGACTTTTAGGTGTGATGGAGTCTTTCATCAAAGAAAATCCTAAAACTTATCGTTCTTTGGTGAAGGCAATGATAGAAGCTTGTCGCTATTGTAGCGACACAAAAAACCGGGAAGAAGTCGCTCAAATTCTCACGAAAAAGTCATTTACAGGAGCAAAGCTCAAATTAACTAAACCAGCTATTGTTGGTGACTACAATTATGGTGGTTTTGATGGTCAACAACGAGTTTGGAAAGCACCGGAAACGACAATATTCTTTGATAAACCTGCGAACCTTGTCAAAGCACCAAATGACCATTCCACTTTTCTCTGGCAATCTCAAAGTATTTGGCTAATGACTCAGTCGGCTCGTTGGGGACAAATTAAAGAAATACCAAAAAATGCTCAAGAATTGGCACGTAAAGCTTGGCGAACTGACTTGTATCGAGAAATTGCTGCTGAAATGGGAATTGAATGTCCAAAAGAAGATTACAAGGTAGAACAAGCGGAACTCTTTATCGATAAAAAAGCTTTTGATCCCAGTGATCCAGTGGGATATCTTAAGAGTTTTGAAATTAGAGCTAACAGTCCTAAATCTTTCTTTATGTCTTAAGATGAGCAAATTAAACTTGATTGTGTAGACTGTTCTTTGTCATTCATGAATGACTTGATTTAGAAACTAATAATAAATCACTAATAAATAGACTGTTGTAGGAGTGTCAAATGAAATCTACCTCTTTCTCAAAAGATGCCTATGATACGACTTCACCTAGTCGTGGATTTCTAGAGATTGAAAACTTACACAAATCATATCCAACACCTGATGGCAATCAATTTGTTGTTTTAGATAACGTTAATTTGACAGTAGGGGAAGATGAATATATTTCTGTTATTGGTCACTCTGGTTGCGGTAAATCCACACTTTTGAAGATTGTAGCAGGATTAGAAAAAGCGACTTCTGGCTTGGTGCGGTTAGATGGCAAAGAAATTCGTAAACCAGGGGCTGAACGCATGATGGTGTTTCAACACTATTCGCTTTTACCTTGGTTAACTGTGCGGGAAAATATCCGGCTTGCTGTAGACGAAGTGCTCAAAGATGCCAATCGCACTGACAAAATTAGCATTGTGAACGAACACCTAGCAATGGTAAATTTAACAGCTGCAGCAGATAAATATCCTGATGAAATTTCTGGTGGTATGAAGCAGCGGGTGGGTATTGCCAGAGCATTGGCAATTCGCCCAAAAATGTTGCTGATGGATGAACCTTTTGGAGCGTTAGATGCACTAACTCGCGGAAAATTGCAGCGGCAAGTATTGGATATTTGGGAAAATCACCGACAGGCGGTCATGATGGTGACCCATGATGTGGATGAGGCTATTTATATGTCAGATCGCATTGTTCTTATGACTAATGGACCTGCGGCTAATATTGGGGAGATACTGGAAGTACCGTTTCCTCATCCACGCGATCGCAATGCCATGAGGAACTCAAAAGAATACTACGAACTCCGCAACTACGCGCTCAACTTCCTGGATCGGTATTTCACCCAAGACGAGTAACTGAAAAAATTCGTCATTCGTCATTTTCAAGTCAATTACGGTTTATAAACGACAAACGAGTTATTGTTTTTGTAAATTTTTCTTAGTGGTGGTAATAAAGTTATGAATCTTAAACCTATCTTGGTGCGTCTGCAGAATGCGCTTGGAAGAGACGATTTAATTGAGCAAATGGTACTCATCACCGTGCCAGAAAAACCTTTGTCTGTACAAGATCAATCCGCAAAATCAGTCAATTTAATCGTTGGTTATAATAGCTCTCCCAACAGTCATACCGCGTTAGATATTGCCTTATTAATGGCTCATCAAACACGTTTAGCCACAAAGGCGCAAGTGACAGTTCAAGTTGTCTATGTGATAGAGGAACATCAGAGAAGTCATCGTGGAGACGTTTTGCAAAGAGAGAAATTTGTCAGTCAGCGTGTTACGGAACAAAATCCACCACACTGTTCAACCAGCTTCTCCTTAGTTGGCTTTGATACAGGTGTGACAACTCAACTAAAAATGCAGGATAACGCAGCCTGTTCCCAAGAAATGTTGATAGATAAATTTGCACAAGCAGAATGTATTCTTCGCCAAGCAAGTTGTCTAGCTGCAGAATGGAAAAGTTCTTTTAAAGCTCATCTTCGCTTTGGTTGTATTGCCAAGGAACTGAGGAAAGTTGTTAAATCAGAAGCTGCTAATTTACTCTTACTCGGCTGTAACTCTGTTGATCATCCAATAGTTCAACAGCTTGGTTCTAACTTCCCTTGTTCAGTACTGGGTATACCAAATTTTGTCCCTTTTGGATGAGTGATATTATGTCCGATTAAATCACCGTCCCCAGCAACCGAAGCGAATTTGAGTGCGTGTCCGTAATACCATTTCTTGGTAAAGCTCTAATATACAACGCACTCAAATTCATAAAGTAAAACCGCTGTACACAAGACTTGTGTACAGCGGTTATGGTTTGTTGCCTGTTAGCTTGTATGTTTTTGGGCTAAGTCAGAGGAGGAAAATTGTTTACTTTCTGGAACTGTTAGCTGGTTGGTACTCGTCTATTGACCTCGGCTAGAAAAGTTATTGACATATATTTCTAACTGTCTTGATAACTATACTAGGAAATTTAGTAATAAGCAACTACTCATTTATAAAGAAATATTATTAACTCGTGTGAGGATATAGATTTTGAGTATCAACAGGAGAAATTGCCTGAAAGCTAAACGGTTGAGGCTTTAGCAAGTACTCACTCGTCTCAGAAAATTGTGATCAGACTAGTACTCCACCAAGGCAACTTTGAGGGGCAAAGGAATGAACCGCAGAGGCGCAGAGAGCGCAGAGTGAAGAGAAAAGAGGATGAGTCTAGAAATGAGTTTACTTGGCAAAGTTGCTGTGGCAGACTACTAGCTAATAATTCTGAATTAGATGTAAAATATTATCAATAACTTCCTTATGGCTCACCAAAACAAGTGCAAACTGCTTCTAAAAAGCAGATGCAATTTCTGGCGTGGGGGATAGGGTATCTATCGCAATCCGTTGAGGAGTTGTGAGAATTGAAAAACAAAATCCCCGACCTCTGGTGAGAAGTCGGGGACTTTGTTTCTCGCGTCTACAAAATTTCTGACTAGTAGCCGATGAAGTGCAGAACATCACGCAAGACGCTGTAGCCAGCCAAATCCCAAAGCAAGTAAGCCAGAAAACCAATCGCTGCCAAGCGACCATTCCATAGTTCAGCTTGGGGGTTCAAACCAAACACAAAAGCGTTACGATCTACACCGTTGTAAGCTTTAGCAACAGGTGGTAAATCAGTAGAGGGGCGAGTTTCAGGAGTTTGCATTGTTTTTTCCTCTAAAGTTCAGTTGATATTTGATAAACAGACGTAGCATGCACTTTCACAAAATTTCTGACTAGTAGCCGATCAAGTGCAGAACATCGCGCAGGACGCTGTAGCCAGCCAAATCCCAAAGTAAGTAAGCTAGAAAACCAATCGCTGCCAAGCGACCATTCCATAGTTCAGCTTGGGGGTTCAAACCAAACACAAAAGCGTTACGATCTACACCGTTGTAAGCTTTAGCAAC
>NZ_QMEB01000154.1:10652-15593 GCF_012912135.1 Brasilonema bromeliae SPC951
GGTTCAAACCAAACACAAAAGCGTTACGATCTACACCGTTGTAAGCTTTAGCAACGGGTGGTAAATCACTAGAAGGACGCGTTTCAGGAGTTTGCATTGTTTTTTCCTCCAAAATTAGATTGATATTTGATCAGGTTTTGATTAGGGACTAATTAATAATTAGTAACCAACTAAGTGCAGAACATCACGCAGGACGCTGTAACCAGCCAAATCCCAAAGCAAGTAAGCCAGAAAACCAATCGCTGCTAAGCGACCATTCCACAGTTCAGCTTGAGGAGTGAAGCCAAAAAGAAAAGCATTGCGGTCTACACCGTTGTATTCTTTAGCAACGGGCGGTAAATCACTGCTAGGACGGGTTTCAGGAGTTGCCATTGTTTTTTCTCCAAAATTAGATTGATATTTGATCAGGTTTTGATTAGGGACTAATTAATAATTAGTAACCAACTAAGTGCAGAACATCACGCAGGACGCTGTAACCAGCCAAATCCCAAAGCAAGTAAGCCAGAAAACCAATCGCTGCTAAGCGACCATTCCACAGTTCAGCTTGAGGAGTGAAGCCAAAAAGAAAAGCATTGCGGTCTACACCGTTGTATTCTTTAGCAACGGGTGGTAAATCACTGCTAGGACGGGTTTCAGGAGTTGCCATTGTTTTCTCTCGTTCAGTTCAATTTGTTTGTTGACTCTAATGTAGCTATTCACAACTGTGCTGCTTTCTGTCAATGGGTACAAACTATCTGCACCTCTTGTGGACGATTATCAGAACAGTTTTTCCTTGGATAAATCCACCTAAAGAGGGTGCTAAAAAATGTTTTTGTAAAAAAATGTAACAATGGTAACGATGAGCTGGATTATACCTCATCAATTTCTATTAGTAGGCGACTACAAAATCAAAAAAAATTTTCTTGGTAAACTCTCCTCTCATAAACCAATACAGTTCAGATAAGGCTAAGGCGGCTAAAAACTAATACTGGCGTTGGTTGAACCCTTGTCCCGTAGACGCCCACAAGATACGGCGAACCGCAGGCTAACCCAATAAATAAGAGCGTTTGTTGGGTTTCGCTCTTTTGGTAACTCAACAAACGCATTTTCTTAACTGAACCGTATTTTCTTATAGACTTAATGCTTTGAACAATAACTTCACAAGCTTTTGTTGTGAGTTAGTGAGTTCTATAGTTTGAAGACACTTATGAATTTTGGTCAAAAATGAAATGCATAACACAGAAAAAAGAATTTTGAAGAATCAAGTGTGAGATTTCTTATTTTTCACTTCACAAAAAATACTTCACACTTGAGTGAATTGAATAATTAGGTAGAAAAACTTCTATCCCACGCTGTAGCAAGTTTTCAAACTTTGGAGAGATGCCAAAAGCACCGTAATTCTAGCATTCTTAAGCTCATGGGTTAAGTAGTATAACAAACAGATACAATATTTACTCTCACATAACTTTAGCATCCCCACCGACTTAAGCTACATAGGAAGGATTTTAGATGTTTCAGAGTACGCACATCACGCTGGCATTGTACAAGTCACTCTTTTGGGTGGCACAAATGCCAATTGATAACCAGCCAACAAATGCTAACCAGACATATGCCTTTTCTGGATTTGGATGGAACTCTTTTTTCGCTTTAATCTCAGGTGTGATCCTGGCTTTTGCTCTGCAATTAGTTCTCACCAACCTCTCCGTTGCTGCGGGTATTTCCTACTTGGGTCGTTCATCTGATTCAAATGGAGGTGATGGAGAAGTTGGAAGTTTTGGCGGAACCATTCGCAAAATAGGCACAGCAGTAGGACTGTGGACATTAATCACTGTAACTATTGCGCTTGCCATTGCTTGTTTTTTAGCGGTAAGACTTAGTCTTTTTGGAAATTGGTCTCCGGTGCAGGGAGCAATTCTCGGGTTGGTGATTTGGGGAGCGTACTTCTTACTGCTAGTGTGGGTGAGTTCAACCACGGTGGGTTCCTTAGTTGGCTCGTTGGTTAACACAGCAACTTCAGGCTTCCAGGCAATTTTGGGGACAGCGACCGCTGCGTTGGGGGCAAAAGCTATTAATAACCAAGTAGTAGCAACAGCAGAAGCAGCAGCCGCCGCTGTACGTCGGGAAATTGGCAGTGCTGTAGACCCCGCGACACTCCGAGACAAAGTAGAAGATTACTTAGAAATGGTGCGTCCACCAGAACTGGATATATCCAAGATTCGGGGTGAATTTGAAAAGTTACTGAATGATCCGCAACTGAAGGCGATCGCCAGTAGTCCAGATCTACGCAACATAGACCGCCAGAAGTTTCTTGATTTAATCAGCAGTCGCACTGACCTTTCAAAGCGAGAAGTTAACCGTATTGCTGACACACTGTATGGTGTTTGGCAACAGGTGGTGGGTCAACAACAACCAACCCCAGACCGCTTGGGAGAATTGGTTAATTATCTCAAATCATTGCCACCCGGACAAACTAAGACAGATGAACTCAACGCCAAGCTGGATCAACTGATGGCTCAGATGCGTTCTGGAAAGCAAGGTGACCAAAACCGAACCCAAGAAGCAACTCCAGGTCCAGTTCAGCAGACAATTCAGCAAGCAGTATCCGCGTTGACTGGCATTGTGTTGGGGCGAACTGATTTGTCAGACTTGGATGTCGAAAAAATCCTTGGTGCTGTCACAAACGCTAAAGATAAAGTCACCGAACAAGCAGATAAGTTGGGTCTTCCCACACCAAAACAGGCTTACAGCCCCATCCGGACGGATGTAGAAAACTACTTACTCAACACATATGCTTGGCAATTGAGTTCAGAAAAAGCTGCCCAAGAATTTCGTGACGTTCTTTACGATCCAGCCGCTGATCCTGGAACAGTACGGCGAGAATTAGAGCGACTTTCTCGGAGTGATTTTGTCAATATTCTTAAAACTAGGGGTCTGCTGACTCAAGCAGAAATTCAGCGTATTGCAAATCAGTTGGAACTGACCCGCAAAGACGTGCTAATTGCAGTGATTGCAGAGGAAGAAAAAGAGATAGTACAAGACTTGCAACGCCGAGTCGAAAGTTATCTACTCGTTACTCCCAAGTCAGACTTATCTGCAGAAGGCATTCACCGGGATTTCAAACCCCTGTTGGAAGATTCAGACGCAGATTACGAAACCCTTTCTCGGCGACTTGCCCAGTTTGACCGCCAAGAAATGCGGGAAATCTTGCTAGAACGCAATGATATTTATCCTGAGGAAGCAGACACAATCCTTGATGAGTTGGAAAAACAGCGTGATCAAGTCTTAGTCGAATCCCAAGGAATTGCAGAGCAAGCAAGATATCAAGCTGAATCGCTGTGGCTGAATTTAGAATCTTATCTGGGGAACACAGGCAAAGATGAACTCAACCCTGACGCTATCCGCGCTGAGTTGAGACAACTTTTAGATGACCCGCAAGCAGGATTTGCAGCAATTAGGGCACGCCTGTCTCGTTTTGACCGCGATACTTTAGTACAATTACTGAGTCAACGGCAAGACTTGAGCGAAGACCAAGCGAATCAAATCCTCGACAATGTTGAGGAAAACTGGAGTAATATTCGCCACGCACCAAAAATCGTAGCAGATAAAGCGAAAGAGCAGTACGATTCTGTTACGACAACAATAGCAGACTACCTGCGAAACACAGGTAAACAAGAACTCAACCCTGAAGGAATTCAGCGGGATTTGAATCGACTGTTCCAAAACCCAAGAGAAGGTGTTGTCGCACTGCGCCGTCGGTTGTCACAACTTGATAGAGATACCTTAGTGAAGCTACTCAGTCAACGTGAGGACTTGAGTGAAGAGCAAGTCAATCAAATCATCGATTCGATGCAAACTTCGATTCGTGACATCGTGCGTACACCCCGTCGCCTCGCCACCCGAACTCAGCAAAGAGTACAAAATTTCCAAACATATTTGGAAGAGTATCTACGCAGGAGTGGCAAAGACGAACTCAACCCAGAAGGTATCAAACGCGACCTTTCTCTGTTGCTGCATGATCCACAAGTGGGAATTGAAAGTTTAGGCGATCGCCTTTCCCAATTTGACCGCTCCACCATCATCACTTTGCTGAAACTGCGGGAAGACTTGAGTGATGAGGAAGCCGCACGAATTGCAGATACAATGATATCAGTGCGTGAGCAGTTTGTGGAACAAGTGCGAAATATCCAGCGGCGCATTCAAGATGTGGTTGATGGAGTTTTTGGTCGCATTCGCAACTACCTCAACTCTTTAGAACGCCCAGAACTTAACTACGATAGCATCAAGCGCGATGTTCGCACATTGTTTGATGATCCACAAGCTGGGTTTGATGCATTGCGCGATCGCCTATCTTCTTTCAACCGCGAGACCTTAGTAGCAGTTATGAGTTCTCGTGAGGATATCTCAGAAGAAGACGCCAACCGCATTATCGACCAAGTTGAACGAGCACGAAACAACGTATTGCAACGGGCAGAACGCATCCAGCAGGAAGCACAACGACGCTTAGAAGAAGTAAAAATTCAAGCACAACGCCAAGCCGAAGAAACACGCAAAGCCGCTGCATCAGCCGCTTGGTGGCTATTTGCTACAGCAGTTGTTTCAGGAGTTTTCTCTGCGATTGGAGGAGCAGTTGCTGTACTCTTCCTAGTGTAGTTTAATACTTTTTATTGACTGCTCTGTTTTAGCCTCTCGTATGAGAGGCTTTTTTGTTCATAGGCAGCAGTTATGACAGCTATAGTCAAAAGTGACAAAGTATAGGTAAACTTTGTAACATGACAAATGACTGAAATCAAAGCAAAGTTGCAACTATGTAGTATCAATACGGTTCGGTTAGCGCAAAAAACATAAAATTATTTAGGTTAGGTTGAGGAACGAAACCCAACACCTGCCTCGCTTTTGTTGGGTTGCCCTCCGCTTAAATTAACTTACAATTTTTCTTAAGTGAACTGTATTGTAGTATAAATC
>NZ_QMEB01000155.1 GCF_012912135.1 Brasilonema bromeliae SPC951
CCCTGTTCCCTGTTCCCTGTTCCCTGTTCCCTGTTCCCTGTTCCCTGTTCCCTACTTCTACCACGAAGTCTAATGACTAATGACTAACATTGCGGGGTAATAGTACACGGAAAGTGGAACCTTCGCCTAGGTTGCTTTCAACTGTGATAGTTCCCTTCATTAAGCGAACCAATTTATCGGCGATCGCCAGTCCCAAACCAATCCCTCCATACTTGCGTGTCGTAGACTTATCGACTTGCCAAAATTCTTGAAAAATATGTGCTAATTCCGATTCTGGAATGCCAATGCCTGTATCCTTAACCATCAACACGACTTGGTCTTGATTGCCTTGCTGTACTTCCACAAACACGCCGCCTGTATCTGTAAATTTGATGGCGTTGGAAACTAAGTTAACCAATATTTGTCGTAAACGAACACTATCGTTGACAACTCTAGGATTTTCGATATTGGCGTGTAAAACTAAGGTTAGGTTTTTCTGTTCAGCAAGACAACGCACTTCCTCTGTGGTTGCTGTGACTAGCTCCACTAAGTTAAATTCTTGTATATTTAGTTCTAGCCTATCTCTCTCCAATTTGGAGAAGTCAAGCATATTCTCAATCAGTCCTAGTAAATGTTTGCCACTTCTAGTAATCCGTTCTATCATGTCTCTTAATTCGGGGGGGAACAGATTATAGTAGCGGTGCAATAGCAGCTGGGAAAACCCCAAAATTGAATTCAAAGGTGTACGCAGTTCGTGGGAGAGAACTGACATCATTTGAGTTTTGATGGCTGCAGTTTCTTGTAACTCTAAATTCTCTTGCTGAATCAACCGGAGTTTTTCCTCTGCTTGCTTGCGGGAGGTGATATCGCGCACAAGCCAACGCCAGCCTTGGAGTTTGTCTTGGGAAGCCAACACAGTAGCAACACTCAAGCTAGCATCAAAAATATTACCTTTTCTCGGTTGCAAGCGGATTTCCCACTCTTGGATTCGCTGCATCTGGGATAGCTGTAAGAGTTGGTTACGAAAGGCGCGACGTTCTTCCTCAGGAATAAAGTTAATCAGCGCTTTTCCTACCAAAAAATTTTTCGAGATGTTTAACAGTTGAGCCGCCGCCTGGTTGACTTCCAAAATTTTCCCTTCGGTATTTGTTACCAAGTAACCATCGGGTGCGAAATCAAATAATTCCTGGTAGCGTTGACGTTCTAGTGCGACTTGTTGGTTAGCAATATGCAATTGCTCATTCTGTTGATGCAATTCTTCCTCAGCCACACGCAATTCTTCCAACGCAGTGCTAAGTTCCTCGATAGCTTGCAGCACTAAATCTTCCTGGAGTGTAGGTGATTGGGTAACACGATGTTGTAAGAATTGACCGCGCTGGCGTAGTTCTTCATTCATAGTCTGCAATTCCTCGTTTGTGGATTGCAGTTCTTCGTTCATAGTCTCTAATTCTTCGTTTGTGGATTGCAGTTCTTCGTTAGTTGTTTCTAGCTCCTCTACAGTTGATTGAAGTTCTTCATTAGTCGTTTCTAATTCTTCATTTGTTGACTGGAGTTCCTCATAAGCCGTTTCTAATTCTTGATTGGCGTGGACTAGTTCCTGTTGCAGATTTTTAAAGCGAGTTACGTCTGTGAAGATGATTTTTACGCCCAAGAGTTCATCGGTACTGTCGTCCACCAAGGGTATTATCTGCACGTCCATATATTTTATGTCGCGCTCTGTACCAGGCCACTCAATATCTTTTAAGGTGATGGGGCGACGATTTGAGCGAACGTGGTCGATGCGCGATCGCAACTCCACCGGTCGATAAGAAAGCTCTAAATCTTGCAACGGGCGACCCAAATCTCTAGGATGGAGATTAAACAAATTGCGAGCTTCAGCATTAGCCAACATAACAATGCTGTTGAGATCCACGACTAATTGAGCGACGGGATCAATCTCAAAAGCTGCTTCATGAGTGCGCATTTGATCAACCATCTCTGGGACGGGTTGGTGTCCTGAAGAGTGAGCCATGTTCAATAGCATATCTCGCATATTGCCATTAGGAATTTTGGTAAATACCCGTCGCCGCAAATCTACTGGGGTGAACGAGTGGTTGCGGGTAAACAGCATTTCTGCTTTCCCCAAAAACAAAAAACCACTCTCATTGAGAGCGAAGTGAAAGCGATCAAGAATTTTCGCTTGAGTTTCGGTATTAAAATACATCAAAGTGTTACGACACACCAGTAGATCAATTCTGGAGATTGGTGCATCCTGTACCAAGTCGTGGCGACCAAATATAACCCCGCGACGCAGTTCTTTCTGAACTATATAGCGACCGTTAACTCGGTCAAAGTATTTTTCCTGTAGATCTGCGGGAACGCTTTGAAGATCTTTGGGATTATAAGTTGCTTGGCGAGCGGTATTAAGAGCTTCCACGTCTACATCTGTGGCAAACACTTTCACCCGTGTTGTATACTGTTCCATACCCAATGCTTCAGCAAGCAAAATAGCTAAGGTGTAGGTTTCTTCCCCAGAAGCGCATCCCGCACTCCATACCCGGATTGGTTTGCTCAAATGTTTGCTAGCAAGTATTTGAGGAATAATTTCATTTGCTATGTACTCCCAAGCTTGTCCCTCACGGAAGAAAGCTGTGACGTTGATTAATATTGTGTTGAATAACTCAACAAACTCGTCGGGGTGTACTTCTAAGTAGTCCAAATATTCAGTATAATTTTCAATTCCAATAATTTGCATACGTCGAAGAATTCGACGGCTTAAGCTTGTGCGCTTATAACCGCTAAAATCAAAGCCTCGGTTGCGTTTAATGTATTCTAATAAATTTTCTAGTTCCGGATTGATTTCTTGGTTACTCATATAAGTTTATACTGAATAAATTCACTTGCGTTTGTGCTTGTTGTCAAACTACAGCCTTCCAGGCATAATTAGAGGTTCAACAAGAAGTATTGCTCCTAAGCAGTTATTCTTAACCAGTACGTGGAAAAAATCTCAAAACAGATTGGTATTTTAATATCTTCTGCTTATTAGAAACGAAAAATAATAAATCTGTTATTGTCTCGTTCCTTATCTCTGGCAAGGAATGCAGCAATGGAGGCTCTGCCTCCTGACCTACTACTAGAGGCTTGCCTCTAGAATAGCATTCCCAGGCTGGAGCCTGGAAACGAGAGTGAGTGCGGGTTACATCGCTCGTGAATTGACCAACAGCATCATACATTACAGTCCTCAATTATTGCCAAGCAAGCGCTCAAACTCCTGTTTAACTTTTGCATAACATTCACACGAAGCCGCTTGTAAGCCAGTTCGGTCAAGAATTCTCATTTGCCCACGGCTGTAGCTAATTATTCCAGCTTTCTGAAAAATGCTTGCCACCTGACTTACACTAGCACGACGAACCCCCAGCATTTGAGCAAGAAACTCCTGAGTTAGCAAGAACTCGTCAGATTGTACTCGATCATGAGTCATTAAAAGCCAACGACAGAATCGTTTTTCGATACAGTGCAAGCAGTTACAAGCAGCTGATTGAGCAACTTGGTTAAATAATGTTTGCGTATAGCGTTGTAACAGCTTGTAAAGCGGACTATCTGGAGTGACAAAAGTTTTGAACTCCTCTGCTTTCATCCGCATCGACTCACCAGGAATTTGTGAAAAAGCCTGCCCAGGAATTTGATCTGTTCCCAGAAATACCGGCAGACCGATCATTCCTTCGTTACCCACTGTAGCGATTTCGGCTGTCGCGCCGTCTTCCATAATAGTCACCAGAGAGACAATACCATTTTTGGGGAAATAGACGTACTCAATGGGTTCGTTCATCTGGTAGAGAATTTGCTTCAAAGGCAAAAAGATGCTCTCCATATGGGGGAGGAGACGTTTGTATTCTTCTGTTGGCAAGATAGCCAGAAGCCGATTTTCATTTGGATTACGAAAACTTGGTGACACGGATATCACTAGTTTTATTAAACTAGTCGTAAATTAACTATATAGTTAGCTGCATTGTCAATGACTTTTAGCTTGACACAAAATTATTGCAATGAGTCCATTATTACGCCATTTTGATATTAGTTATGTACGGTATCGGATAGACAAACAACTAGTAAATAGGTAGATTCTGAGTTTGTAGTATATAGCTAATTGTTTGAAATGCGTGTAGCTAGAAACACGATAAGCAAAGCTGAAGTAGATGCATATATCCCTAGAAGTGACTTAAACATTATCCAAAGTAGTATTTTGATTGCCGAGGTCACTTCAAAACCTGCCAGCCATAGCAACACCATCCCAAAAATCCTAGTGATAATGACTCAAAGCGCTGTCATCAGAACAAGGAGTGCTGCTATCAGAAGCACAGCAAGGGAAGTTAGAGCCAAAAGCATTTTGTCTAGAACCAACAGCATAGCCGCGAGGGCAAAGAGTGCTGAACTTATCGCCGAAGGTGCAACCTTTTTAACATAGCTATGAAACGCAATGACAGTCAGGGGGGTTTGGCGGGGGTCAGTATTATCGTGTTAAAAAGTTTTGATAATCAACGTCCTGAAGACAGTACAAACGTCAAGACTCTCAATAATTTGCGAGTTCTTGTCGTAGATGATAATATTGATACCCTTATTTTAATTACTGTTATTCTTGAAGATTACGGCGCTAAAGTCATGACGGCAACATCAGCAAGGGAAGCTTTTGAGGTCATCAGAGATTTTGAACTAGACTTTTTAATTATCGATATTGTTATGCCGCAAGAAGACGGTTATTCATTAATTTGTAAAATCAGAACGCTGGACAATACACAAAAAAAGCAAATACCTGCAATAGCCCTAACAGCTATAGATACAGATGAAGCACGCCAACTTGCTTTCAAGTCTGGGTTTCAAAATTATCTGACTAAGCCTTTTGATAATGGAGAGTTAGTCATAGAAATAGCAAAATTTTTAGTGAATTGCAATTAAATATAGTACTAATGGGAGAGAAAAGCAAAACCATTTTGTTAGTCGAAGATAACCCTGATGTAGGGTTTCTGATTCAGTCTTTATTTCATGATGCTAATTTGCCAGTCTCTTTTCAAGTTATCAAAAATGGACAAGAAGCTGTGGATTACCTGTCGGGCAAGGAACCTTATGTTAACAGAGAGAACTACCCACTGCCAGTAATCATATTGACAAACATAAATATGCCCCATATGTCAGGTTTTGAGTTACTTGCATGGGTCAAGCAGCATCCCCAACTGAAGAATTTACCAGTTGTGCTAATGAGTACCTACGACGATCCAAAGCATTTGATTCAAGCTGCTAGCTTAGGCGCTTACTCGTACTTCATTAAGACATCATCTTTTGATGACTTGGTAGACATAGCGGCAAAATTCGTGTCGTAGCGTTGGCTTTGGTATGGATGAATTGGTGTCAATTTAACGTTCAAACCTTTGAACTCACGTTGATTTGACCCCTCCCCGAAGTTCGGGCTACGGTGTACACAGATCTCACTCAAAACCTCACCCTCGCTTTTTGCTACGCAAAAATCTTTCCCTCTCCGAACTCACGGAGAGGGATGTCCGTGAGGACAGGGTGAGGTTTCGACTGTATGACAACGAAGTAGAAGAGCTATATTCCTAAAGATTCACGAGACATTAGTTGGTTCTTCCTCTTCTGGCGCTTTGCTGTTGTTCCCGTCTGCTGTTGTAGTGTTACCCTTGAGCAGGACATCCCGAATAACGCCAGCACGTTTTTGAGAATCCTGCACTTCCTCTTCCAGTCGTTGTGCTGATAGGAGTTGGTTGCGATCGCGCATCCGTTCAGCCATCCGACGTGATAAAGATGCTTTCTCTTCCAATGCCCTCAAAGCAACCCACAGCGCATCTTCCAAAGCATCAGATTGTTTTGCCAGCAGAGTTTCTGCTGAATAAGCATGACCTGTACGGCATTTAAACCGCAATAAATTTCCATCTGAAAGATCCCACAAAGTACCACCACAGTCTGGACACCCGAAAGTAGAGGGTTTACCTGGTCTTTGTTCACTGTTAAGCACGTTCATATCCAACTCCACCAAGTCAGATTCAACTTCAATCTCCTCAGGCACAGGGTCTTCTTCGCCTTCCACCTGCGTGTTAGCTATACTTACCAAAATATCTGGAATATCCGACAGAGGCAGGATATGGTCAATATCATTTACGTTCTCGATAGCGCTGCGCGGCATCCCAGCATACATTGCATCTTCGGGGTTTTGAACAACCGCAACACCATTCCGCATTTTCACTGCCTTTAGTCCTGCTGTACCGTCGTCAAGAACACCTGTTAACACCACAGCAACCACTCGTCGCCCATAAGCTCGCGCAGCCGTGCGAAACAGTGGGTCAATAGCTGGACGATGACCGTTTTCTCTCGGTCCCCGTGCCAGGTGTATATGTCCTGGTTTCACCAGTAGGTGATAGTTTGGCGGGGCAATATAAATCCTTCTCAATTGAATGACTTCGCCATCTTTTGCATGAGATGCCGGCAATTTTCCAGCACGGGTAAGAATGTGTGGCAGAACACTTGTGCCGTGGCTTGGTACATGAAGGACAATCATGACAGCAGCATTCAGGTCTGGCGGTAAATTCTTGACTAAATAAGAAAGTGCTTCAACTCCGCCTGCCGATGCTCCAACAACGATGATGTCGTGTCCGGGCATTTTTTCTTCTTCCTCGTAATTGCAGCGGAGCTAGACATATCGCACTGCCTATATCACGCTAGCAGAATTAAGTAACACATTTACCTAACTTTGAGCGGATTTATAAGGACGGCTAGCTGAAAACCCATGAGGAACAGGCACGTAGTGCCGTATTCCGTACTTTAGGCAGGGGATTGAAAGCTGCCTGAAGGCGTTTACGCCAAAACCGGGGTGGGGTTATGCGACAATTACGAACGAGTAAAATAAGGCATGATATGACGTAATGACAAGGGTTTCACCTTAAGTTGACACGTATGGGCAGCCTTTGCCCCTACGACTGAGACTACTTCACCCGGTTGAAAATGGCTATATGTAGAAAATATTAGTCTACATAATCGCTTGTTATTTCTGGCTTTTGAATGTCATTTGAAGTGATTGGACGGCTACCATCTACCTCAAGAGTGCTAGAAACCTGAAAATTACTCTTAACAATCGGACGTTGACCGTCTATGTCGAGAGTATAGCTAACCTCTATATCACTTGGGTCAATCGGACGCTTGCCATCCACAGCTAGCATATCATGATCCTGAAAATCGCTCTTGGCAATCGGACGCTGACCATCTATGTCAAATGTTTCCTGAACTTGAATATTACTTGGGTCAATTGGACGGCGACCATCTACGTTAATTGTTTTAGGAATTTGTTTCGCTTCGTTAGATGATGGTTGAGAAATAATGTTCGCTTCAGTATCTGTTGTATTCTCAGCAGAATTATTTGCAGTGCTATCAACTTTGTTTGTGTTATCCATGCTGCGGCTTGTTCTTCCTTCTTATGGCTATTTGCTCGTTTACACTATAATCCCAAAAGTTTCTTATCCATCATTGGACCATAACATATGATTTTTCTAATGATTTGTTTACTGATAAACATACTTAGGTAGAGGCAAAAAATCCTCTACCACAGCACAGAATTTGCCTCTAACTTAAGAGCGATTTTTGACACTTGGGTGCGGCGTAGAGCTTCTCGCCTATAACGCACATGGCACAATGGGTAGGTTAAGAGCGATAAGCAAAGAAGGTATACAATGGCGCGAGAAGTTACGGATGCTGACGGAATTACTTGGAGTTGTGTTGAGGCGTATGCAGGTCTTAATGATGAAGCTCACAACCGCGCTGCTGCTCAGGTAAACGAGGAACGTGACACATACTGGGTTGTCTGCACTCCAAGTGGTGGTGCGAAATCATTGCGGCTCGAACTACCGGGTGACTGGGAAGATTCTTACTCGGATGAGGCGTTACTTGGCGAAATTAAAGCACATCAGTAGCGCTGTAAACAAGTAAAGTCATCAAATAAATGCATTTAGGAGGAGGAGATACAGAATTTCCTCGTTCCTTGTCTCTGGCAAGGAATGCATAACTTGAGGCTCCGCCTCAATATAATTATTGAGAGGCGGAGCCTCAAGGAAGCGTTCCCATGCAGAGCATAGGAACCAGAGAAAATCTTTAACTGATTCGGCGGAATTCCCCATCCGCCTATGCGGTGGGGTGCATCACGCCGGGAAATTGTAAGGTACATCCTTTATGGATGTCCGAGCAATTCCCATATTTGTCCGGAATGACTTTACTGGTAAGTGTAGATAATAGTAAGATATAAAAACTAAGGAGGTGATATTGAGTGCTACATAAAGCAATACAAGTTCGTTTATACCCGAACCAAGACCAACAAATACAATTATCTCAAAGCTTTGGGTGTTCCCGATGGTGGTGGAATTATGCATTGAATAAATCAATTGAGACATACAAAGAGACGGGTAAGGGGCTGGGACAAGTAGCACTCAATGCACTACTGCCTAAGCTCAAAAAGGAAAAAGATACAGAATGGTTAGCTGATTGTTATAGTCAAGTTTTGCAAGCTACAACACTTAATCTAACCACGGCGTACAAAAACTTTTTTGAAGGTAGAGCAAGGTTTCCACGATTCAAATCTAAACACGGTAAACAGTCTATCCAGTATCCTCAAAACGTCAAAATTGTAGAAGGCAATGTCAAACTTCCGGGCAATATTGGAGTAATCAAAGCCAAAATACATAGACCTATTGAGGGGAAAATCAAGACTGTCACTGTTAGTAAAACTCCATCAGGCAAATACTTTGCATCTATCTTGACTGAATTAGAAGGTGAAAATTCAACTATTTCAGAAGGTAAAATTTATGGCATTGACTTAGGATTGAAACACTTTGCTGTTATCACCGATGGCGAAAAAGTGTCTAAGTACGATAATCCTAAACACATTGCCAAACATGAGAAAAACCTGAAACGCAAACAACAAAAACTAGCACGTAAACAAAAAGGAAGTAATTCAAGAAACAAGTATCGTAAAGTCGTTGCCAAAGTGTACGAACGGGTTAGCAATTCGCGGCAAGATTTTCTGCATAAACTTAGCTACAAGTTGGTCAGCGATAGCCAAGCTGTCATAGTAGAGAATCTTCATGTCAAGGGCATGGTACGTAATCACAATTTGGCGAAAGCAATATCTGATTGTGGATGGGGAACTTTCACTAACTTCTTAGCCTACAAGCTAGAACGCAAAGGTGCAAAGTTGCTTGAAATTGATAGATGGTTCCCCAGTTCCAAGCTCTGCTCTAATTGTTTCTATCAAGTCAATGAGATGTCGCTAGATGTGAGGGAATGGACTTGTCCTCACTGCGGCACTCATCATGATAGAGATGGTAATGCAGCGATAAATATTAGAACAGAAGGAATCAGAATGCTAAAGGCGGAAGGTTCAGCCGTCTCTGCTGTAGGAGGGGAAGTAAGACCAAAGATGGGACGAAAGTCTTATCTGCGGCATTCGCCTATGAGTACAGAAGCCCCATCCGCCTATGCGGTGGGGTAGTTCACGATGCCCGTACTTGTCGTTGTCGCACCCGTTCAGCACTTCCAGTAGGAATTGAGGCTATGAGTTTTTGGGTGTATTCTTCTTTGGGTTCGCGGTAGATACTTTCTGCTGTTCCTTGTTCGACGATTTCACCGCGATTCATGACTAGGATGCGATCGCTCATAAATTTCACCACACTCAAGTCGTGAGAAATAAAGATATAAGTCAACCCAAACTCATCTTGCAATTCTTTCAGCAGATTCAGCACCTGTGCTTGCACTGATACATCCAGCGCTGAAACCGATTCATCACATATAATAAACTTGGGATTTAATGCCAAAGAACGGGCAATACAAATCCGCTGACGTTGACCACCAGAAAATTGATGAGGATAGCGGTTGATAGCATCTGCACTTAAACCCACCCGTTCTAAGAGGTAAGCAACACGTTCTCGCCTTTCTTGCTTTGTCTTACCTATCGAGTGAATTACCAAAGGTTCCATAACTGCTTCCCCAACCTTGAAGCGTGGATCGAGGGAGCTAAAGGGGTTTTGAAAAACAATCTGCATTTCTCGCCGCAAGTTCTGCAACGGTTTCCCTTTGAGGGTTGTGATATCTTGTCCTTCAAAAATAATTTGACCACTCATTGGTTCAATTAATCGCAGCAAAGTTCTACCAACAGTGGTTTTACCGCAACCAGATTCTCCCACCAATCCCAGGGTTTCTCCTTTTTTCACATCAAAGGAAACTTTATTGACTGCCATAAAATAGCGTTTTGTACCGCCAAACGCTCCCCGTATGGGGAAACCAACTTTCAAATCACGGACTTGCAAAAGAGATTGCTGTTGTTCTAAGCTTTGCAACCTTTGATTCATCTCTTCACTTGTGACTTCCACAGGTTGTTGAGGTTGTTTCTCTTGAATGATCAAATCTCCTGTTGGCGTTTCTTCCACATTCATGTAGTCGGAAACTGTCAGCAGTTTTTGGGGACGACGGTTGAGTGTGGGGCGACAGGCTACCAAGCCTTTGGTGTATGGATGCTGGGGATTTGAAAAAATTTGTCCTGCCGAGTTGTATTCTACTATTTTGCCTCTGTACATCACGGCGACTTTATCAGCGATTTCTGAAATCAGTCCTAAGTCATGGGTGATGAAAATCATTGCCATTTCACGGCGCTGCTGCAATTCTCGTAGCAGCTCAAGGATCGTTGCTTGTACTGTCACATCCAATGCTGTGGTTGGTTCATCTGCAATCAGCAGCAATGGGTTGCACGAAATTGCCATTGCGATCATCACCCGTTGCAACTGTCCGCCAGAAAGTTGATGCGGGTAACGTTCTAGGATAGCTTCTTTGTGCTGTTTCACCAACTGTGCTATCTTTTGCTCGTCTGGAGTTGATGAACCAAAAGAGGTTTCTTTCCAAGTTTCGAGATACTGTTGCTTGAGGGCTTCATCGCTAGGGAGGAGTTTTACTTCTTGTAGACCGGCGATCGCAATTCGTCGTGCTTCAGATGCCGAAACATTCTGGTGTCGCAAAATAGCTTCTGTAATCTGAAACCCAATCGTGTAAACCGGATTGAGAGAACTCATCGGTTCTTGGAAAATCATCGCAATGTCGCCGCCTCTGTGGAGCTGTATTTGCTCGTTAGGCAATTGGGCTAAATTGATCGGTGCGCCATTCTCTTGAGGGTGAAACCAAATTTCACCGCCACTAATTCTACCAGGACTCTGAAGCAACCCCATAACCGCTAGGGATGTGACTGATTTTCCGCTTCCCGACTCTCCTACTATTCCTAGAGTTTCTCCTCGATGTAGCTCAAAAGAAATCCCATCTACTGCTTTGACACTTTTACTCTCACCGGAAAATTCAACTTGTAAATTGCGAACGTCTAGGATAGTTTCTCTCATAAGAGTCGGGTACTTAAATTGTAACTTATAAATTATTTGGATTTTAACAGCGACTTTGATTTTTTTTATTGATCTGAATCTTAGGTACGACGATATTTTTCTGATTTTTACAGATTTCCTATGGGATTTGGCATTAAAGATTACAAAAAATAACTTAAGCTGTCGCGGATATAGCGGATTTTAATTGAGTGCGATATTGGGAAAATGGTAAAGGCACAGCATTCCTGCGCCCCTAGACGTGGTGTACGTAACTGAGAACAGGAAAACTAGTGAAACCCACACGTAATATATCCTAGGACTTGCGCACGAGTTACGAAAGAACAAGACTGTGAGATTGCTTCCTGACGTCGCAATCACGCAATTACGTTATTTTTGCGTAAGTCCTGATATCCGTTACATTCGTGAGCCGATTTTTTGGAATTCAACTCTTTGCACAAAAGGAAGATAATCGTTGAATCAAAATCACAAGATTCTTCGTCACTGGAATTATCAACTCCCAACATGAAAATTCACCAGCTTTTTAGATGTGTCTATGCTATCTCAACCTGTAAAATTTCTTTTTTTGAGTGCTGTTAGTTTATCCTTTGTTCTAGGTCATGCAGCTGCATTTGCGCAAGTTCGTGGAGGTGGTGATATTGTTGTACCAACACAACCAGCAGGCGGTGGCTCAACAACAACTAGAACAAGGACAATAGAAACAGATGGATCTTCCAGCACAACGAGAACGACCACTTCATCACCTATTAGTAGCAGTAATCGATTTTTCTGTCAGTCTTACAACGGTCAGTACACTGTTATGTACCAGCCAGAAAGTCAACCTGGTCAATACTTCCCTTGGGCGACTCCTAGGACTTTGGGTGGCGGCTGGGATGCACAACAGCGTTGCCAAGCAATTGCCGAGCGCTTGGAAACATATCGCCCAGATGGCTTAGTGGAACTGAAGACAGCGATAGAGAACAGACAAAATATTCTCTGCGTTACCACAGAAACTAATCCTTACTGTCGCATTGTGCTGACAGTACCTCCCGAAAAAGACCCTTATGTTGTCCGTAATAGCGTTTTCCAAAACTTAGCATCTGCTGATAGCGGACAGCAAACTTTTGGCGTTAACACTTATACAAGTGGTAATGACGATCTCTCCAATTTGGGGCGAAATATTTTTGGTGGTGGCAAAAAACCCTCCACTTCTTCTAAAGACCCAATCAATCTCAAACCTTTCTTAGATCGTGCTGATCGCGGTACTGGAGAAAAACTCCGTAATGGTGTATCGCTTAATCGTCAGCAGTCTCAACCTCAAACTGGCAATCGTCTAGATCCTAAAAAATTTCGCTGATTGATTCAAAAAAAATGAATTTCGCGCCAAGACGCTCAGATGCAAGATGGCAACGGAAGAGTAGCCGTTACTCGTTTGGGCTTTTTTTATGTCATCCCTCTTAAGGTAGAAATCTAGATTACCCTAAAAAATAAAACCCCCTATAGGGGGCTAGAAACTGTATAGGTTTTTCGGAGCGGTTGGTTAGGTAATTGAGTAGAAAAACTCATCACCAATACTCAAAGCAGATACAGCAAACCGAAGAGGATAATCCAAATCACGTCAACGAAGTGCCAGTAGATTTCGGCGGCTTCTATACCAAAGTGATGTTCATTGCTGTAGTGACCTTTGCTGAGCGATCGCCACAATACCGCAAGAATTGCCACAACTCCGAGAGTCACGTGCAAACCGTGGAAGCCAGTCAAAACATAGAATGCGCTGGCAAATAAGTTAGTGGTCAAGCCAAATTCTAGATGGGTATATTCATACACCTGCCCCACCAAGAAAAGAATACCCATTGCAGCGGTAATCCCGAACCAGATTTGCATTCCCCGGACATCATTCTTTTTGATGGCGGTATCAGCATTGTGGATAACAAAACTGCTAGCAATTAGATTGATTGTGTTGACTCCGGGTAACAATAGTTCTAACTCTGGGGTACCTTCTGGAGGCCAAACAGGTACCGTAGAACGCATAGCCAGATACGCTCCGAACAACCCCATGAAAATCATTCCTTCAGCGACCAGGAACATAACCAGTCCAAAGAGGCGATGGTCTGGATGTTCTTCGTGATCAGCTTCTGCGGTAGCAGTGTGATGATGGTTAAGGGCTGTCTTTGCTGGGTCAATTGTTTGACTTTGCATGAATTTTCCGTAAATTATGAATTACAAATTATGAATGATGAATAAAAAAAATCTTTTAGCATTCATCATTCATAATCTATCAGCGTTCTTCTTTTTCAGCAGTGATAGCGGGAGATGGCTCGTCAGGTTCGGCGCGTAACACTGAGTTAACACCGGCAGACAAGACTGGATCGGGATCAGATAAAGGTACACCCTTTGCAGTGTTCTCCAAACCATAATCGTATGGTCCAGTCGCTAAAACTGGTGGTTTATCAAAATTCTCGATCGCTGGTGGTGAGGTTGTCATCCACTCTAGGGTAAGTGCATCCCAGGGATTATTACCTGCTTTGGGTCCGTACATCCAACTCCAAATCGCATTGATGATGAAGGGGAATGTCGAAACAGCGAGTATATAAGCCCCATAGGTACAAATTTCATTCAAAAACGTAAATTTGGGGTCGTACTGAGCAATGCGACGGTTCATACCCATCATCCCCAGCTTGTGCATGGGTAAGAAGGTCATGTTTAAACCGACGATTGTCAAGGTAAAATGAACCTTACCCCAAAATTCGTTCAACATCCGCCCTGTCATTTTGGGGAACCAGTGGTAGATTGCCGCATAAATGCCCAGAACACTACCACCAAACAGGACATAGTGCAAGTGTGCCACGACAAAATATGTGTCGTGAACGTGAATATCGAACGGTACCGCCGCCAACATCACGCCACTGATACCACCAATGACGAAGGTGCCAACAAAACCCATAGCAAATAGCATTGGACTGTTGAGGCGAATTTTTCCACCCCACATTGTTGCCAACCAGCTGAAGATTTTGATCCCCGTTGGTACAGCGATGATCATGGTAGTGATCATGAAGAACATCCGCAACCAACCAGGGATACCGCTGGTAAACATATGGTGCGCCCAGACGATGAGTCCTAGGAAGCTGATTGCCAAACTTGAGTAGGCGATCGCCTTATATCCAAAAATTGGCTTACGCGAATGAACCGGAATCACCTCAGAAATCGCCCCAAAGAAGGGCAAAATCATGATGTAAACCGCTGGGTGGGAATAAAACCAGAACATATGCTGGTACACAACCGGATCGCCACCGCCAGTCGGATTAAAAAATGTTGTGCCTGCAAGTAAGTCAAACGAGAGCAGAATTAAACCGGCTGCTAGCACAGGCGTAGAGACCAAAGTCAGCGCCGAGGTTGCCAACATTGCCCAGCAAAACAAAGGCAATTGAAAGAAACCCATGCCTGGAGTACGCATTTTAAGCATTGTCACCAGGAAATTAATTGCCCCCAGAATCGAAGACGTACCTAGCAAAAGAACGCTCAGAATCCAGATCCCCTCACCTACTTGACCTGTGACCAAGCTTAAGGGAGGGTAGGAAGTCCAACCTGCATCTGGTGCATCACCCACCACTAAACTAGCGATGAGCAACAAACCAGCAGGAGGAATCATCCAAAAGGCAACAGCATTCAGGCGTGGAAATGCCATATCCTTTGCCCCAATCATCAAGGGGATCAGGAAGTTAGCAAATCCTGCGCCTGCGGGCACAATCCACAAAAAAATCATGATTGTGGCGTGCAGTGTAAACAAACTGTTGTACACCTCAGGGGTGACAAAATCGACGTCTGGGGTTCGCAGTTCCGTGCGAACCAAGTCAGCCATCACACCGCCAATACAGTAGAAAATGAACGTCGTGACCAGGTATTGAATTGCAATGACCTTGTGGTCGGTGTTGAAGGTAAAGTAGTCTCGCCAAGGTCTTATCCCTGGCTCTTCTATCAGAGCAGGGATATTGGCTTTTTCTTGTACCTGTGCTTGTGTCATAAGAATTAGTTGTCAGAAGTCAGGAGTCAGGAGTCAGGCAATACGGTTCGGCTAGCTTGTTTATCTCAAGGGAGATCCCCCCAACCCACGCCAGACGCTACCCTGCGGGAAGCCGCCCGGAGGGCGTCTACAAGT
>NZ_QMEB01000156.1 GCF_012912135.1 Brasilonema bromeliae SPC951
AGCTCCTTCTTTTCGTGTCCTCAATAACGTTTTCAGCCTTAACTGAACCGTATTGGGTTATAATTGTGTTAAAAACGTCATCCCAAGTTGGTTGAAGCTGAAACAATTCAGACTCAGCAATAGGTGAATAGTAAATAAACACTATGTTATAAAATAGAATCAATAGAAGAGCTATTCTTCACGGTGCCATCACCTTGGCAGGAACATTAGTTAGAGTCAGCAACAATTGCAACAGAAAATTACTACCTCTACTTGGGCAGAAACTACTCCATACAGTGGGTACGGAGTTATTTTTCAAGATTCTACAATAGAATTATACGACGTAAAGAATTAATGCACTTCACCTGCTCTTGATAACGCTCAAGCCTTACATTTATTAAGAAGAATTAGCAAGATAAATAAATGATTGCAGACCAAGTTCTGACACCAAATACACCTTTGCGACAATCAAAATTATGGATGCCGGAGCGGGTGTTGTTTACACCAGCTGCCCTATCTGAACCGTGGGGAAAGCAGATATTAGCACGCGTGGAGTCTCTCAACTTACCTGTTGAAGAGTTAGCGCGAAATCGCTTGACAGGTTTGCGTGGAGAATCTGAACGCGACACTTATGATATTGCCAAACGCACTCTCGCAGTTGTGACGGCTCCACCCAGTTCCATGAAACTTAGCCCTATCCCTCCATCGGCTGACTGGCAGTTTCATCTTGCCGAAGGCTGTCCAGCACACTGTCAATATTGCTACCTAGCAGGGAGCTTGCAAGGCCCACCAGTCATTCGCGTGTTTGCCAATTTACCGCAAATCTTGGAGAACTTGGCAGCTTACGAGCAACCAGGGAAGTCAACAAGTTTTGAGGTAAGTTGTTACACAGACCCTTTAGGTATCGAGCATTTGACAGGAAGCCTTGCCCAATGTATCCGCTACTTTGGTACTCGTGATGACGCGCATCTACGATGGGTGTCGAAGTTTGATGCTGTGGATGACTTACTCAATTTGCCACACAATGGTCATACACGCTGCCGAATAAGTGTTAACGCTGCGCCTGTTTCTGGTCGCTTTGAAGGTGGTACAGCGTCTGTATCATCACGGCTGATGGCGTTACGGCGGTTAGCGCTTCCACAAGAACAAGGTGGTGGCGGGTATCCGGTAGGTTTGGTTATTGCGCCTATTATGCATATAGATGATTGGCAGATACATTACGGTCGTCTGTTTGACCAGATTAGCGAAGCGCTAGATTTTGATTGTGATTTGACTTTTGAACTCATATCGCACCGCTTTACACCTGGATCAAAAGAGGTATTGCAAACGTGGTATCCTCATTCCAAACTAGACATGGACGAAGACAAACGTAGTGTTAAGCGAAATAAGTTTGGCGGTACGAAGTATGTCTATGATACTGACACGATGAAGGCTATGAAGCGCTTTTTTGAGAGTGAGATTGGACGGCGCTTTCCCAATGCGAAGATTTTGTACTGGACTTAGTTTGTAGTCAGCGCTGTCAACGCTTTAGCGTTGACTACAAACCTCTAGTATAATCTTGAAACAAATGCATGAGAAGTTGAGTATTTTCTCCTGGTTTTCCATGAGATATCTGTAGGTCGTCAATTTGAACTACAGGCATAATCTCTTTATTTGAAGATGTGATAAAAGCTTCATCACAATCCTTCAATTCGCTGTAAGAAATAGGTCGCTCAACTACCTTTAATTTCTTTATTGCAAGTTCCAAGACAACTTTTCTTGTGATACCATGAAGAACATTTTCTTGTGATGTAATCAATTGAGAGTCTCGAAAAATAAAGAAATTTGTCGTCGTTCCTTCCAAGACATGACTCTGCTGATTAACATATAGTGCATCAATAGCATTGGCACGTTTTGCTTGTTGTAGTGCCATAATTGCAGAAATATAATTCAGAGTTTTTGCTTGAGGAATAAATCGCTCCATTTGCACAGTGATAACTTTAACTCCTTGTTCATAATATTGGGCTGAGTATTGGGTAACAGGAGTGACAATAACCACTAAGCTAGGTTGTTCAGGAGGAGTAATAAAGTCAGCTGAAGAACCACCAGTTACGACAATGCGAATGTTAGATTCTGGGAGATTATTATGTCTAAGTGTTTCTTGAGTAATTGCTTCTAGCTCTTCAGTTGAGCACGGCAAACTTAGACCGATTAATTCTGCTGATTTTTGCAGCCTTTGAACGTGTTCTTGTAGTTTAAATGGTATTCCGTTGTAAGTGCGTAGATAATCAAAGACTCCATATCCTCGGACAATTCCTAAATCATTCAGTGGTAGGGAAGCTTGGTCTGATGAGATATATTTTCCATTAACGTAATAGATGAGATTTTTGGCAAAAGTCATAACGATATTTGAAATTTCAAACCACAGATGCACACAGATTAACACAGATGATTCTCTCGTTCCTATGCTCTGCATGGGAATGCATCAAAGGAGGCTCTGGCTCCCAATGATTATATTGAAGTAGAGTCTCAAGTTATGCATTCCTTGCCTGAGGGAAGGAACGAGAAAACTGTATTAAGCTAATGTACTTTTAATTTGCATAATCAGGGTGGACAAGATGCCCACTCCACAAGGGTTTTACTTTTAGACAAGATGCAACTTAAATGTCCAACAGCTTAAAACCCTCAGTTTCTAGTTGCTCTAGAAACTCTTGAGCTAAGGCATTCGCCTGTACTCGAATCATAGGTACTCCCATAGTCTCCCAAAGGTCGCCAATACGAGGTGGACCAAGCGTGTAGAGCCATTTGGAAGGTGCGTCTTTGTGATCTAAAAGTGCTCCATTCTCAGCCGTTTTGATGCCAAATCCCAACGTGTGGGGGCAAAGGAGTCGTTGTTGCCATAGATTGTCTACCAGAGGATGTTGCAATTTCTCATAGTTGGAAGTTGGTCCAGTACAGTTGAGCACCCGACTCACTCGTAACACAACACTGTCTTTGGTATGCCGTTTGTGGATTGTCACATCGACACCATCAGTCACTTCATGATAGGACGCAATACGACCAGCATGTACGACTAGTTTGCTGGAGTTCCGTAATTCATCCACTACATCTGCTATCTCTGGCGCAATTCGATGACGATGGATATCCCAATAGGAACGAAGGTGACGTAAAAATCGACGCTGTTCATCAACAGACAGCGTTTGCCATAAATGTTGAGTGACTGGACGCAGTGAGTCTATGACTGTCCGCCAGTCCTGATTTTGAGCTGCTAGTGCTTGAACTTCCTCACGGATTTTGCGAACTAAAGCACGAGTTTGAGGCGCTGTTTGTGGATGGAAGCGATCATGAGTCACATCTGGTTTATGACGGTGGGGAAGTAACCCATGACGGGAAACGACATGAATTGTCCCTTGATGTCCATGCTGCTTTAGGGCAACCACAGAAATTATCAACTTTCCTACCAGGAAATCTTAGTTAAGGCTCAACGTACCACCCAAATCTTGTATATACTCGGTTTGATACTGATGAGTGGATTTTTAGTTTCAGTTTTGAGGTTAGTTGAAATCTAACACTAAGCCAGTGTTTTGTTACATCAGAAGTAGGTGCGTTAGCAAAGCGTAACGCACCCCGTACTAAGACTAAATTCCCAGTCTTTGGTAAACTTGCTCTAAATGTCTTAAATGCTGCTGTGGATCAAAACACGTCTCAATTTCTGCTGGCGACAACTTTTGGGTGACGCGAGAGTCTTTGACAATCAAGTCGTGGAAATTGCCGTCTGCTTTGTTCCAAACGGTGTGAGCATTTTGTTGCACAATTGCGTAAGCTTCTTCACGGCTCATTCCTTTGTCTACGAGTGCTAATAGTACTTTCTGGCTAAAGACGACGCCACCGTAACAGTACAAATTCCGCTCCATGTTTTCGGGATAAACCAGCAGGTTTTTCACCAGTTCAGTTATTTCCTTCAACATGAAGTGAGTCAAAATACAACTGTCTGGAAAAATCACTCGTTCTACAGAACTATGAGAAATGTCTCTCTCATGCCATAGTGCAATATTTTCCAAAGCAGCACCAGCATGAGAGCGAACTAATCTCGCCATTCCTGTGAGTCTTTCTGAACGAATGGGGTTGCGTTTGTGGGGCATTGCTGAGGAGCCTTTTTGCCCTTTGGAAAAGAATTCTTCGACTTCTAGAACGTCTGTTCTTTGAAGGTTGCGAATTTCGACGGCGAAGCGTTCTATGGATGCGGCTAGTAAGGCTAATTGTTGGACAAAGTCGGCGTGGCGATCGCGCGAAATCACCTGTGTTGATGCTGCATCGGGTTTGAGTCCAAGTTTTTGGCAGGCGATCGCCTCCACGCGAGGTTCAATATTCGCATAAGTTCCCACCGCACCAGACATCTTACCCACAGCAATTGTTTCACGCAAAATTTTCAAACGTTCTTGGTGTCGCAACACTTCTGCTAACCACCCAGCCAGCTTAAAACCAAAAGTGATAGGTTCAGCGTGAATACCGTGGGAACGTCCAATCATCACCGTCGTGCGATGTTCTTTTGCCTTTTGACGAATCACTTCAATCAAATCTTCTAGGCGTTGCATCAACACATCCAGACTCGCAACAAGTTGCAGTGCTAAAGCCGTATCCAGCACATCAGAACTGGTTAAACCCAAGTGGATGTAACGCCCCACATCACCTACATATTCATTGACATTTGTCAAGAAAGCAACGACATCGTGGCGGACTTCAGCTTCAATTTCCAATACTCGCTTTGGATCAAAATTCGCCTTTGCCTTAATTTCTTCAACTGCTTCAGTTGGAATATAACCCAACTCAGCCTGCGCTTCACAAACAGCAATTTCTACTTGCAGCCAAGTTTTTAGTTTATATGCTTCTGTCCAGAGATTGCCCATCTCGGGCAAGGTATAACGCTCAATCACAGTCCGCCACAGGGTACAACCGTCATATTGTACAAAGAACGCGGGAACTCATAAAGAGTATGTATCAGACTTTTATCAAAAGTTTGCTCTTACTCTTAACAAACACAGGGAACACTTCGACAAGCTCAGTGCATCGCAGTGAAAACTGGTAACTGATAACTGACGACTGATAACTGATAACTGATAACTGGTAACTGATAGGGGATGGTGTTTCTTTCATATGTTCCTAGCTGTTTCTTGCGCTAGTTAAAGGCTCATAAGATTGACTTGTTTGATGTGTACACTGTCACATATATAAAATATATATCTTTAGGCAGTAGTACTATTGTTTACCCTGGTAAAAATACAAGCTGGTATTTGTAGAGTAATCTCTGTGTAGAGTATAACTCCAACAATTCAGGGTTTTCTTATTTATAAGTATAAAAATTATCTTTTTAAATTCTATTCCTTCTGGATGTGGGTATATAGCTAACTATCAGGCAAAATAAAATTGCTATGCTTCTCCAGCATTTCTCTTCTCAATTACGACTAAACCCTCTAGAGAAAACTAGAGGTTTTTTTTGAAGTTTTTTTCTGATTTATTGGAACGATTTCATTTATAAGTAGAATAAAGACTTTGCTCCACATTCACATTGATAAGTAGGTAAACATTGAAAAACGTAAAACAGTAAGAGCTAAAAGCCATACATAAAGTTCTTTTTACTTTCAAATTCCGACTTCCAAATTCCTTCTTCCAATTAACTTGAAGAATTTGTGAACCAAGGTTATTCAACTCTTGGCTCAACTCACTGAGCGAGGTAGTTACTTCCCTGACTGACTACGACTAGCGGGTTAAATGCAGTATCTGTCACAAACATTTTTGGAATTGCTATTAGTTAGAGTCATCACCAGAGTGTTTTCTCTTTTGTGTTCGTTCATTCCTATTGTTTGGTTTCATCCCTTGATTAAGACGAGCATTTTCAGTCAGAGGAACGGCATGTTTATCAGGAACAATGCGGGAACCATACTTTCTCGCATAAACCTGAGTAAATTCAGCACCAAAAAAGAGAATCTGGGCAGCATAATTAACCCAAGCCAGGATAATTACCACAGAGCCAGCAGCACCGTAGGCTGATCCAAAACTGCCATTACCCAAATACTGTCCCAAAAGATACCTGCCAATAGAAAACAAAAATGCGGTGAGGGCAGCTCCGGTCAAAACATCACTCCAAGTAATTTTAACATCTGGCAGGACTTTGAAAATAAGTCCGAATAGCAATGTAGTGATGGCAAAACCAACAATGAAGTTGACAAACTGCCAAATAAAATCGACACCAGGTACGATATTTTTAAAGTAACCAACTAGCGCTGCTAAAACCCCACTAATCACAAGTGACACGAGCAATAAAAAACCAATGGCTAGCACCATCGCAAACGAGGTAACGCGTTGGCGAACCATGTTTTTCATAACGCGTCCGGGTTTTGGCTGCACTTCCCAAATCGTATTTAGGGCATCTTGCAACTCGGTAAATAAACCAGTCGCACCAAACAGCAGGACTATTACACTGATGATGGAAGCGATAGTTCCCGCTTTCGGCTGGCTGGCATTTTGAATGGCTGTCTGGATAACTTGTGCGCTAGGTTTGCCGACTAAACCTTGAAGTTGCCCTACAATTGCGCCCTGTGCCGCTGCTTCTCCAAAGACCGCACCGGCGATCGCAATTACAATAATCAGTAATGGGGCAATAGAAAAGATTGTGTAATAAGATAGTGCTGCGGCTAAACGCGACGCTTTATCCTTACTCCATTGTTGGAATGTTTCTTGAAACAGCTCTACAACTGCCTTTAAATTCATCAAAATATCTCCTTTTGCGGTAATGTGCTTACCAGCACAAGCGAGCGGTACTAAAAATATTATAAGTATTGCATCTTTCTCAAGAGTTGATGTAAAGTTCTTTATGCTTACCCACAATTCTCGCTTCACCCCACCCCAATTTTGTCTAACGCCAAAACCTCCCCTTATGAAGGGGAGCCAGTGCGTTGCGGTGAGTCCAGCGCTGCGGGAGGGTTTCCCGACAGCCAGGCGACTGGCGAACCCGGAGGGGGGTTCCCCCCGTTGTAGCACCTGGCGTGAGGGGATTAAGGTGTGGGGTCAAATCAACGTAAGATAAAGGTTTGAACGTTAAGTTGACACCAATGGCTCTCCTGTTTGAGCTTAGGCTGCTTCCTGTACCGTCCCATAGCTACTTTCTTCTAAACGACTTTTGATGACTCGTGCTGGTGCACCCACCGCAATAGAATAGGGGGGAATATCTTTGCTCACAACTGAGCCTGCACCAATAATGCTTCCTTTACCAATGGTGACTCCATCTAAGACTGTCACGTTATGCCCCAGCCAACAGTCATCGGAAATTACAATTCCTTTGCGAGTCACCCCTTGATCTCCAATTCGTTGAGTGGGATCGGCAAAAATATGATTGTTAGCAAATATTCCTGAGTGAGGTGCAATTAAACAAGCCTTACCAATTTTAATGTCTCCAGGACCTGCAATACAGACGTAAGGACCTATGTATGTATCCTCATCAATTGTGATACGTGTATTGTGGAGTGAGCGAATATCAACTCCACGTTGGAGTTTCACCCGATTTGCCAAAGACACTCTATTTTTTGGATCTCCCGATGCATTGATCTGAACATCTTTTGCTAAACGTACTTGATCGCCAATTTCTATACAAGAACTGCCCAGAAGTTCAACACAATGCTGGATGTTAACTGATTTACCTAACCGAGCGAAAAGACTCCGATATACCAAATTTCTTAACAGTCCTCCTAAGGCAATATTAGGAATTCCTCCTAATAAAGTCGTTAGTAGACGTTCTTGCACATATGTTCGATTAATTTTAGATTCAATGAGTATCATGCGCTTAACCCTGTTTTGAAGACACTGACTGAATCTTGTAATTCTAGCGCTACTTCTTGTGTTTGCTGCAGAGAATGAGACACTATACCAGAGGAATCGGCACTACGTTCACAAGCTTCAGCAACCTCTTTTACGGACGACACAACTGTTTGAGAGATTTTTGTCTGAGAAACTGTTTCTGTAAAGATTAACTCTATCAAAGAATTAATCTGGCGAGACACCTCTATAATTTCATTTAGGTCAAGCTTGGCATTTTCAACAACTTTTACTCCGCCCACCATCTGAGTTGTTCCTTGTTCTATGGCTTTGACAACTTCCCTGGTTTCAGATTGGATGTTCTCGAAAATTTGTGAAATTTCTGTGCTCACTTCAGCAGACTTCGCAACCAATTGAGCAATTTCTTCCGCTACTGTGATAAACATTCGATTTGCATGACTCATCCACGCAGCCTCAACACCAGCATTGATGGCTAACAAATTGGCTTGCATATCATTTTGCTTCATCAAGGATACAAGGGAGGAAATTTTTTGAGAATTTTCGCTCACACACTTGACTCTGTTGGCTGTTTCCACAACGATTTGTTGTAAATTCCAAATAGTGTCGAGCGTAAAATCCATTGCTTTTGCAGTCGTCTGTGCTTTATTATAAGTCTCGTCAATAACTTCTGTTGCTTGGCGAGCACTCTCTGCGACTGTTTGGATCGACACAGTCATGTTATCTATTTGTTCAAGAGTGTGGCTAATCTCGTCAACCTGTGTGAGTGCTTGATCTGTTAATTGTTGGATAGCACTAGAGTTTTGCCCGATAGAAACATTCACTTGGTCAGCAGCTGTTTTGGCTTGAGTTACAATCTGCTGGAAACTGTCGATAATAGTATTTAAAAACTCAGCAACTACACCAATTTCACCAACTGAAATTTTAGCTCGAACGGTTAAATCACCATGAGTTGCTTGTTTGACATCAGTCATAAGTTCTAAAAGCTGCCTTTGGAGAACTTCTTTAGTGTGCCGAAATCCTTCTTCCGCCTGCTTGCGTAAAGTAATGTCAGATAGCACGCCAATAAAATTTGTGACTCGTCCAAATGCGTCTCGCACTGGAGAAACTGTTAATTCACACCAAAATGGGGTACTATCTTTGCGGTAACTCTTGAGAGTAACCTGGCATTCACTCGAATCACGCATAGCGTCGCGTATTTGTTCAACAATCGTTTGATCTGTGTCGGTTCCCAGTAAAAAGCGGTAGTTGCACCCAAGCACATCTTCTTGTGAATAACCTGTGATTGTTTCAAAAGCAGGATTGCAAAAAATGATCGGATTGTCGCTTTGGTGCGAATCGGTAATAAAGATGGCGTTACTAGCTGCTGCAATTGCCCGATCACGAAGTCGCAGCACTTTTTGCGCCTGTTGAAGTTCATCAAAAAGACTGGCTTGTTCTAGGGCGATTCCGACTTGAATTGCTAATTGTCCAAATAAATCAACTTCAGAATTTTGCCATTTTCGAGGTTCGGAGCATTGATGGGCACATAATAACCCTGTGAGCTGATAATTCTTTAAAATAGGTGCAACTAAATTTGCCTTGATTTGAAAATTTTCTAGAATCTTTTTATGACAATCTGTATAACCCGCTTTATAAATGTTGTTAGTGGCTCGAACTTTACCACTTTTGTACAATTCAATGTAATCTTGCCGAAAAGGATCATTGACTTTTTGTCCTAAAGTTTTCACCAAACCTTCTGCGACTGACTCAGCGATGATAGTACCACTCCAGTCAGAATTGAAGCGATAAATCACAACACGATCTGTTGTTAATGCTTGACGAATTTCATTGACGGTTGTATTTAGAACATCATCTATATGAAGCGATCGCCGAATACCTAGGGTAATTTCTATAAATTGCTGGGAACGTATGGTTTCAACTTCTTGCTGTTCCAAAAGCTTCGCTGAGGCTGCCAAACGCTGATCAACAAACGAAGTCAGCAACGCAAAACCCAAGATAACAACAGTGGCGACACCAATACCAATAGCCAGCCAGGTGAGGGAGTTAGTTATTGCTTGGGAATTCGTGAATGCTTGTAGATTTGTAGCTTGAAAATTAGCCGCAGCCATCCCTGTATAGTGCATCCCAGCAATTGCCCCTCCCATGACGAGTGCACTGCCAAGCTTTGTCCACCCCACAGTTGTACTCGTCTGCATGCGTAATTGAAATGCAATCCATAGTGCTATAATCGACGCACCAATGGCGATCACCACAGAAAGCACAAACAGCGGTGGGTTATACTCGGTGCTTGCTTCCATTCGCATCGCGTACATTCCAATGTAGTGCATCGACGCAATACCAATACCCATAAGCGTACCGCCAATAAGCAATTGCCAGATGCTCAACACTCGGCGACTGGCAAGAAAAAGTGCGCCAAGCGAGGCGATGATGGCAGGCACTATTGACACCACCACAGTCCACATATCGTAATACATCGGTATCGGCAAACTGAAGGCAAGCATGGCGACAAAGTGCATCGACCAGATACCGATTCCCATCACAATCCCGCCGCCAATTAGCCAAGCCATTCTCGCCGATGTCTTGGCTGCCGTGACTCGCCCAGCTAAATCAAGAGCAGTGTATGATGCAAGAACTGCAATGACAATTGAAAGCGTTACAAGCCGTGAGTCATGGCTACTACTGATAACTAAATCTTCCTGAAGCATCAGCTTAACCTCAAGCTATATGATTTCCGTTCTTTTACTTTTTCGTGGTTTGATGCACATGTTTATTGAGCTTTCAATCCCGCTAAAAGCATCACTATTTTGGCACTTTTTTTAGATAAATTTTGCTAATTCATAAAGACGCATTATAATTGAGTGAAATAACTCTCAAAACAAATAATTTAGATAGGGATATATAGATTTTTATTGTTTTCCTTTTTTCTTCCTACTTTTCCTACTTTATTTTTCTTTATCAAAATTTTAAAAATACTTATTCCCAATTTAAAATTTGAATTTTAGATGAAATTTAACAGTTTATCAAAATAGGAATTTCTTGTGATATTCTGCAAGTGGCAACTTTATGTGAAAAGTAAATTATCTTCAGTAATAACTTGACAAAAGTCATAGATTGTACATTATAAAAAACTCGATTTGTAGAAATTACGATTCTGTCTTGTCAATCATTTAGAAAACACAAAAATTAATATGAATCAAGAAAAAAGAACGATACCACCATTACTCAGCGAGCGTTATCATATCATCAGCGTACTCGGGTCAGGTGGGTTTTGCGACACATTCTTAGCAGAAGACACCCAAATGCCCTCGGCACGCCGTTGTGTGATTAAACAACTCAAACCAGTGAACGACAATCCTCTGATTGAGGAAGTGGTGCAAAAGCGATTTCGACGGGAAGCTACCATTTTAGAGGATCTAGGAGCAGCTAGTCATCAAATTCCCACTCTGTACGCTTACTTTCAAAAGTTTGGACAATTCTATTTAGTACAGGAATGGATCGACGGACAAACCCTCTTTCAGAAAGTCCAAGAAAATGGATGTTTAAGCGAAAGTGAGGTTGTCTCGATTTTGATCAGCTTGTTGGATGTGCTGGAATATGTCCATGACAAAGGTCTCATTCATCGCGATATAAAACCGGATAACATTATTATGCGCTCATCAGATCGCAAACCAGTGTTGATTGATTTTGGTGCCGTGCGAGAAACGATGGGGACAGTGATGAATCCTGAAGGAACTGTCAGCAGTTCAATTATTGTTGGTACACCAGGGTTTATGCCTAATGAACAAGCAGCAGGGCGTCCAGTTTTTGCCAGTGATCTATATAGTTTAGGACTAACAGCGATTTATTTGCTCACAGGACAATTGCCGCAACAGATGACAACAGACTTATACACTGGAGAGAGTATCTGGCAGCGGGATGGAGTTAGTCCAAGTTTAGCAGCAGTCTTAGATAAGGCAATTCGGAATAATGTTAGGGAACGCTACCCCAGCGCCAGAGCAATGATATATGCTCTACAAAGTATTGCAAGTTCTCTTCCATCATATGTGGCTAAGCGTACTCAACCACCTGCCCAGACTGTTCCTACAACTCTAAGATCTGCGGCTCAAAACAGAAGACACAACAGTATATTTCTTGGCAGCATTTTTATGATAGGTACATTATTCGGTACATCCATAATTCTTGCTCTATTGTTAACAAATTTTCGTCAACCAACAGTGTATAATAAAGAACTCTCATCTGGGTTAGTCACAAAACCACAAGGGTTAGATGCCCCTTCTACATTATCTCCTTCTGTATCTGCCAGTTCTCAAATAGTACAAACTAATAAACAACAAAATATAAACAGTGGTGCTTTGCCCAGTTCATTTCATTTCATCGCAGACTCTAGCTTCCCACATTTACAAAATGCTGTTAAGCAAACGAAAACTTTGCAGGCGGCAGGTTATTCTCAAACTGGTGTGTTTTGGATACCAGATTATCCAAATCTGGTTGACAAGCATTTATTTGTTGTTTATGTAACTACTTTTAGCGATCGCTCTAGTTGTTTGAACTTCCTCAGGGATTATGGAAAAGTGAATCCAAACGCATATTGCGCTTTTGCAAGTAAAGATCCAAAAGCACCAACAGCTCGACTATCTTTTAGAGAAATTGAGTAGTTGTTATGAAGCCCATTGCCTTGGTGCATGATGCCTGAGTCAGGAGCGTGATATCATCTGCTGATGATTACCTATTTGCGCATAAGTACTGCACAACTCATCGCAATGATGGGTATGCCTATCCTTCTAATATCAAGTCCACTAACTTACATCTTGCACCAGGTCAAAAATAGTCAAATTTGTTACATTTTGTTTCACTCCGTTCTCGTTCGCCTAGGACTGTAAGTCCCGCCGCTTACAGGCAAAGTCCATTAAAATGGACTAGAAATTATCTATAAGTATATTTAAACACTATTGACTCGTCATGATGCAAGAACTCAGCTGAATGACTTCTCGTTGCTGCGTTACCCTCCGGGTATGCCTGCGGCACGCCCTCCGGTCTAACGCCAGTTGCCTACGGAGGAGCCAGTGCGGTCTTGGGGTCTCCCCAAGTAGAGCATCTGGCGTTGGAGAGCCGTCATTCGCACTGGTCTCACCTCACCCCAACCCTGTGCGAACCTACGAAGAGGGTAGCGCAAGCGGTTGAGGTTCTTGGTTTTTTATAAGTGTTCATCTGGACATGATATTACAGGAATGCGCGACATCGCAATAAAAAAAAGCCCGCGAAAAGCGGGCACAACAACACAACACAAATGGTCTACCTCAGAGGGTGGTGAAGCGCCTACTCTGTGATAAATTTATTCTTTTGCATTGTTCAAGTAAAATTTTGGTGTTCATTATTCCAGTTTCCCTTTTTTGTTTGTGTGGCGGAAGTGATTGAAACCGCTTCTGATATTTCATATGGGTGACTCTTGATTTTTATGCACTTAAGGCAAATGCATTTGTTTGATTCTTCTTGTCGCAGAAAAAAGTCGCCAGGAAATTTGGGAAAAATGCTCTAAAAGGTGATTTAGGAGTTGAACGGATCTTGTTAAGAATGAAGCGATCGCTATCTATACTTACTCTTTTCTCTTTTCTCGTACCATACGCTGTCGTTGCTGCACCACCTAGAACACCAGACAAAACAGTCAACTGTGACATTCTGGTTGTGGGTGGAGGACTTTCTGGTGTCGCCACAGCTTATGAGGCAATACTGGCAGGGCAAACAGTGTGCTTGACTGAAATTACTGATTGGCTGGGAGGACAAATCTCTTCGCAAGGAACTGCTGCACTTGATGAACGACCAACCCAACGTCGCAAACTCTTTTACTCTCGTGGTTACTTAGAACTGCGAAAGCGTATTGAGAACAAATACCGTGGTAATATTAACCCTGGTAACTGCTGGGTCAGTGACTCGTGTTTTCTTCCGCGCGATGGTCATGAAATTTTGACTTCGATGCTCAAAGATGCCGAAAAAAAAGGCAAAGGAAAGTTGCAATGGTTCCCAAACACGGTCATTAAGGAGTTGGAATATAGTAGCGATGGGAAGCTTATTAGTAGTGCGATCGCCATTCAACATCAACCAGTCCAAGGCGCACCACCCCTCAACACTTTTCCTTTATCTCAAACCATCGAAGACGCTTATACCTACCAAAACTCGTCTCGGTTTGCCAAAACTATTGTTCGCCTCGTCCCCAAGCAAACCAAAAGTAAAGCTGGCAGTAATGCCCCTAACTGGTATGTTGTAGACACTTCAGAAACAGGGGAAATTATCGCCCTTGCAGATGTTCCCTATCGACTGGGCATTGATGCTCGTTCTTACTTAGAACCTTCTTCTTCCAGTACTCAAAACGATTCCTATTGTACTCAGGGCTTTACTTACACCTTTGCAATGGAGGCGACTGATAACCCGCAAACACAAACAATGCCCGCATTTTATCCACAATATGCTCCATATTATAGCTATGAATTGAAGCGGCTAGCAAGCTTTCCCTTGGTTTTCACCTACCGTCGTATTTGGAGTCCCACGAAAGGACAACCAATGGAATTTGGTGGTGTCAAGTTTACAGGTCCCACTCCAGGGGACATCTCAATGCAAAACTGGACTTGGGGCAATGATTACCGTCCGGGAACTTCTGCCGATAACCTCATTTACAATCGTCAACAGTTACAATCTGCTGGGCAATTGCAACCAGGAGGCTGGATGGGTGGGCTGCGCAAAGAAGCCTTACGCAAAGCTGAGGAAATCTCGTTGGGATACTATTATTGGTTAACCGCCGGGAATACAGATTCTCAATTGGGCAATGGTGTGAAGCAGCCACAACCAAATAACCGCTTTTTATCAGGGTTAGATTCCCCAATGGGGACAGCGCATGGCTTGTCGAAACATCCATATATGCGGGAAGGACGACGTATTATTGGACGCCCAAGCTGGGGACAACCCGAAGGCTTTTCGATTTGGGAAATTGATATCTCTCGTCGCAACTACGATGATGAGTACTACCGCAAAACACTACCGCCAGATACGTATCGCCGCCTCAAAGCTGCATTAGGAGGTTTAGAAGCAGCATCAGTCCTTTCAGGGCAGGTCAGTCCAGACAAGGTAGCGCGGCGGACTCGTTCCACTATTTTCCCTGATGCTGTGGGTATCGGTCACTATGCCATAGATTTCCATCCTTGCATGACCAAAAGCCCTCCAGAAACGCCTGGAAATACAGATCGTGCAGGCGAAAGACGTGGTGCTGGGCAAGCTTATCCTTTCCAAATTGCACTCAGGGCGATGATTCCCCAAAAAATCGACAATTTACTCGTAGGTGGTAAAAGCATCGGAACCAGTCACATCGCCGCTGCAGCATACAGGGTTCACTCTTTTGAATGGTCTGCGGGTGCAGCGGCGGGAACGACAGCAGCTTTTGCTCTGAAAAATGGCGTTGCACCTTACCAACTTGTGGAAAAATTGCCTTTACCAGAACCGCGATTACAACTCCTCAAACAGTTGTTGGAGAGAAATGGGAACCCCACTGCCTTCCCCGACACCTCGATTTTCAACCAAAATTGGGACGATTGGAAATAATTAGTCATTAGTCAAAAACTAAGGGTGTAAGGGTGTAAGGGTGTAGGGGTGTAGGGGTGT
>NZ_QMEB01000157.1 GCF_012912135.1 Brasilonema bromeliae SPC951
AAGTAAATATTTGTAAAGATTTTATGTTCAAGGCTTGACACATGTTCTGTTACTGACTGTATGTGATTATGATTTTTCCTCAATGGCTCAAATCTAGATCTAACAGCGTCTTTCTTTCCTGTTGACGCTGTTGCTTCGATGAAAAACTAGACCTGTACACGGAATTTTGGCTGATGACACCGGATACCCTGATGACACCGGAGAAACTTTCTCTAGACGGAAAAACTTTTGTTCCTGCTGATCAAATCCCGATCCCAGAGTGGCCTCGCATTATCAGCGAAAGACCACAACCGACGCTAACGGTTAAAGATGATGATTTATTTTTGGTAACAGACACTTTAGGCAACATATCTGGCTGTTCACTTAACGATGGCAATCCCAGTATGGGATTGTTCTGCTGTGACACACGTTTTCTCAGTCGCCTTGAGTTGCAAATCGACGAACATTCACCAGTGCTACTCAGCAGCACTGCTGATAAAGGATTTTCTCTGTCAGTTTTATGTACCAATCCCAAAATTGAAGACCGTTTAAAAGCTGACACAGTAGGGATTCGTCGCGAACTCGTACTCAATGGCGCACTATTTGAAGAATTAGAAGTTTCAAATTATAGCACAAGTTCCGTTACCTTTGAACTTAGTATTAGCTTTGATGCCGATTTTGTGGATTTATTTGAAGTCCGGGGCTATCACCGAGATAAACGGGGTAGACTTTTACGCCTTGTGGAACCGACACCTGAAGGAGGAACATCAAATGCTGATGGTGTTTCTTTTCAATCTGGGCCACCTGCACAAAAAGAGCAATCTTTGAGTCTTGCTTATCAAGGGCTAGATAACTTGGTGATGGAATCTCGGGTTCAATTCCAGCATCGACAACCAGATTATTTTAAAGGTTACACAGCCGTTTGGCGGTTGGAGTTGGCTTCTCACGAAACCCAAAAGTTGGGCTACCGGGTGAATTTGTTGACAAACAATAAACCTAGTTCCATTGTTAGCGCCGCTTTCACCCTAGTGCAGGCGAAAGCTGGTGAAATCATGGAAGAGCAACAGTGGGTGCAACAAATTACACAAATTCGTTCAGATAAAGGAACTTTCAATCGAATTATTGAAAGGGCTGAGCAAGATATGTACTTGTTGCGTCAGTCCTTTGGCAAGCATAAGACAGTTTCGGCAGGAGTACCGTGGTTTTCTTCGCTGTTTGGGCGGGATTCGCTGATCGCAGCTTTTCAAACCCTAATGCTAAACCCTCAAATTGCTAAAGAAACTCTGCAAATTCTCGCGTTCTATCAAGGCAAAACAGATGATGACTGGCGCGAAGAAGAACCAGGTAAGATGTTGCACGAGTTGCGATTTGGTGAGTTGGCTCGTTGTCAGGAAATTCCTCACACTCCTTACTACGGTACAGTCGATGCGACTCCCTTATGGCTGATGCTGTATGCAGAACATTATGCTTGGACTCATGATCTAGAAACCTTAGAGCAACTTTGGCCCAATGCTCTGTTGGCAATGGATTGGATAGACCGTAACATGAGAGAAACTGGCTACCTCAGCTACTACCGCAAATGCAAACAGGGTCTTGACAATCAGGGGTGGAAAGACTCTGGTGATTCTATTGTGAATCGTAAGGGAGAGTTAGCTACAGGAGCGATCGCCCTTTGTGAAGTCCAAGCTTATGTCTATGCTGTCAAATTACGCTTAGCAGAAATTGCTAGACTGAAAAAGCGGATTGACTTATCAGACCGGTGGACAGAAGAAGCAAGAAACCTCAAGCTTCGTTTCAATAGAGACTTTTGGATGGAAGACCAGGATTTTTGTGCCTTGGCTTTGGATGGAGAAGGTAAGCACGTAGATAGTATTACATCCAATCCCGGTCAGTGCTTGAATTTGGGCATTTTTACACCAGAAAAAGCTTACAGTGTTGCTGAACGTCTGCGAGCACCAGATATGTTTAATGGGTGGGGTATTCGCACGCTAAATAGCTTGTCACCAGCTTACAATCCAATGGGTTATCACATTGGTTCTGTTTGGCCTCACGATAACGCACTCATTGCAATGGGGTTGCGTTCTCTAGGTTTAGTCGATCAAGCCTTGGAACTTTTTCAAGGTTTATTCGACATGACTGAACAACAGCCTTATCATCGTCCTCCAGAATTGTTGTGTGGCTACGAGCGCAATGGTGATAACGCGCCTGTACAATATCCTGTAGCTTGTACACCTCAAGCATGGGCTACTGGTAGTATCTTCCAGTTACTGCAAATGCTCGTAAACTTGGTACCCGACGCTCCTAACAACTGCTTACGAATTATCGACCCCACTTTGCCAGAGTCGATAAGTCGCTTGTCACTGCATAATCTCAAGGTTGGTTCTACCATACTTGATTTGGAGTTTGAGCGTTCTGGTACCACAACTGCTTGTCGCGTTGCTAACAAACGCGGTAACCTCAGAGTGGTTATTGAAGCGTAAACAACAGTGTTGAGTTATATGTCCTGTAGACATCCTGAGGGTGTCTACAAGACTCGGTTCTCGTGGACTTTTTTATCCTTCTTCTTGTTGATTATCACTTCTGTGTCCTGGAGAAGCTTCATAAAGCTCATCCAATTTTTGTCGCGCATCGTCAACGTTGATCGAACGCATGACTAAAAGTGGTTCTTTAATTAAATTGCCAGTCGCATCTAATAATTCTGGATGGGGTCTAAACTGCTGAGTTGACGAATTATAAGGATATCTGCCTTGGTTTGTTGAACCTCCAGATCTTGGTGGATAAATCCGCTGTGTATCAAAGCTAAACATAATCAGGTTACGAATTAAGTTAGCGACAGCTATAAAAGCTAGGATGGTAAAAGCAAGAATGTAAAGCAGATGTAACATTGTTCTTTCCTCCAGAGTTCGCAAATTCTAAAACTATATGTTGTAAAAAATTTTCCTTAGCTGATGCCTGGTGATGCCGTTAATGATGGTGATGCTAAATGGTTAACGCAATTTTTGTGCGCTCAGTCTCTTTAGATTAAGAGGGATATTTTTAACTTCAGGGGGAGTCCTTTACCATAAACTGCATCATTTTCTATCTCAGATGATGTTAAAAATTTTTTACTATCTCACCTATACACCGTCTTTGTGTTGCCAATTCTCCTGTTGCGAACGGAATCGCATTGCCACATTCCAACATTGTGTGACTAATTGATGCCAAGGCATCAATGTTGCCATATCAATACCAACTTGTCCGCCAGTTGCTGTAAACAGCATCTTCGCTGTGTTCACTTCCTCTTGTGCTTTCTTGACTCGCGTTAATAAGTCAGATTGTTCATGTTGACTCATGAATGATAGCTCTTCCGTTTCCAGAAAATCGCGCGATCGCGCAAACCAGTACTGAAAATCTTCTAACAGTGGTTGCAAAACTGTTTTCAGCAGTTCAGGTTCTGGTAAATTCGAGTCTCGCATAAATGAAAAGCATATTTCTAACTTTCTTACTAATATTAACTCTATTTAATATTCTTAACATTCTTTTCGTCTCTGCCATAAGTCTGAAAAGTAAACCTAATTGTAATATTGGTTACACTTGAATCCTCAGAGAGATTCGCCGTCTTTCTTACATATACAAGTCGGGGATCTCAAAAAAACCGTCTGTACTGGAGGTAAAGACATTGTCATACGCATATACTTGAGTATGAAAAAAGACTTTAAATCTCACATAAAATACTAATATGATGACTGAATGTGTACAGAACTTCTGTAAAAAACCTGCATAGTTTTCTCATAAAAGGTGCCCTAAAAGTGAATTAACAAATCTATGTATATGTTTTGGGGCTGACGTCTTGCAATTTCTGTTGCTGTAAAGATTAATTCACTTTTTGGTTGAAACATAGAACCTCCGCCAATGCCACAGCACTTGCACCGACTGTCGGGAAAGCGCAGTCGGCACGCAGTGACTCCCTACCCCCCTTTCATCCCACGCCACTTCTCAAGGGCGGGGGGAACCCCCGCACGAGAGTGGCTCCCCTTGATAAGGGGGGACACAGGGGGGTGTCGTAGACGGTGGGGTGTACTTGTATCAGACCTTTCGTGAAATGATGTTTTTTCGGCACTAAGAAATTAGGGGGCTTCAAACCCCAAGCCAGAACTTTCAAACCTTAAATTCAGTCAACCTGAATTCATTCTGAGTTCTGGATTAGTTATTTCTTTGTTGGTTAGATTGAGTTAACATAATACTATCTCACAATTAAAGTTAAAATTCACTCTCACATAGCGTAAAATTTAGATTTGAAAGAGGAAACTTACATGCTTGGCTTTGCCCACAAACAAAATGTTCTTAAGTATATAGAAATTGCCCTTAGCTAGAAATCAGAACTTGGTTTTATTTCTGTAGTAGAAATTAGATGCTTGACAATTGCAAGATATCAGCCAGGTCAAGAAAAATTCCAAATGTCCTTTTTAAGGAAAAGGCATATGCATCGAAATATGTGGCACACAGATAGACGAGCAGACACTTGGAGGTGGATGTGAGTGCTCACTAACACTATATGTGAGTTTACTGTCAGGTTTGCTACTAGGCACTCATTGTCTTATCACCAATAGTAACTAGCTATGAGTATTCTTTATATGAAGGTTATTTTTGATTTATAAGTAGATACTAAATGACATGATGGATGATCAACAATAGATTTTCTGAGGGTAAATCATCAGAACATAATTATATCCTTAAATGAATCGGGTTCATCTTGCTAAAGAGAGAAATTGTCAGAAAATCAAAAGTCTGACGAAACTGTAAAATAGCCCTAGCTTAGATTTGGGTATGATTTGTCATAACCTCAACTAAATAAATCATCATTCTTACAATCTCTTCGCCAATGGTACAGCAGCAAATATCGCCAAATTCATCTAGTCAGGAAGAAAAACCGGAAAAAGTGTATTTACCACGGACTTCAGAATCAGAGATCTTAAAGAAGATTCGCCATACCACTTCTCATGTGATGGCGATGGCAGTACAAAAACTGTTTCCCAAGGCGCAAGTCACAATTGGACCTTGGATTGAAAATGGCTTTTACTATGACTTTGATAATCCGGAACCATTTACTGACAAGGATTTAAAAGCCATTTATAAAGAAATGGTGAAGATTATCAATCAGAAATTGCCAGTCGTAAGAGAACAAGTCAGTCGCGAAGAAGCTGAACGCCGTATTAAAGAAATTAAGGAACCTTATAAGCTAGAAATCCTATCAGACATCAAAGAGGAACCAATCACAGTTTACCACTTAGGTGATAAGTGGTGGGACTTGTGCGCTGGACCTCATATGGAAAATACTGGCGAACTCAACCCGAAAGCGATTGATTTAGAAAGCGTTGCTGGCGCATATTGGCGTGGGGATGAAACCAAAGCGCAGTTGCAACGCATCTACGGTACTGCTTGGGAAACACCAGAACAACTCGCTGAGTATAAGCGACGTAAGGAAGAAGCACTGCGAAGAGACCACCGAAAACTGGGTAAGGAATTAGGATTATTTATATTTTCTGACCTAGTGGGACCGGGGTTGCCATTGTGGACACCGAAAGGAACTTTGTTGAGGAGTCTTTTGGAAGACTTTCTCAAACAAGAACAACTCAAACGCGGATATTTACCAGTTGTCACTCCCCACATTGCCAGAGTGGACTTATTTAAAGTTTCCGGACACTGGCAGAAATATAAAGAAGATTTGTTCCCCCTTATGGCAGAGGATGAAGAAGCCGCAGCGCATGAACAAGGCTTCGTCCTCAAAGCGATGAATTGTCCCTTCCACGTCCAGATATATAAAAGCGAGTTGCGGTCCTACCGAGAATTACCGATCCGCTTGGCAGAATTTGGCACTGTTTACCGCTACGAACAATCCGGGGAATTGGGCGGCTTAACGCGTGTACGGGGTTTCACTCAGGATGATGCCCACATATTTGTTACCCCAGAGCAGCTAGACAGTGAATTCCTCAACGTGGTAGATCTAATACTGTCAGTGATTAAGAGTCTGCGATTAGAGAACTTTAAAGCACGGCTTAGTTTCCGCGATCCAACCAGTGACAAGTACATTGGTTCTGATGAAGCATGGAACAAAGCAGAAAGTGCGATCCGTCGAGCAGTCGAAACCTTAGGTATGGATCACTTTGAAGGTATTGGGGAAGCAGCGTTCTATGGTCCCAAACTAGATTTTATTGTCCGTGATGCCCTTGATCGGGAATGGCAATTAGGAACCGTACAGGTCGATTACAATCTGCCAGAAAGGTTTGATTTGGAGTACGTCGCTGAAGATGGTTCTCGCAAACGTCCAGTGATGATTCACCGTGCGCCTTTCGGTTCCTTGGAACGACTCATCGGTATTTTAATTGAAGAATATGCAGGAGATTTCCCCTTATGGTTAGCCCCAGTCCAAGCAAGATTGCTGCCAGTGGGTGACGCACAACTGGATTATGCTGCATACGTGGTGGCGCAAATGAGAGACCTTGGTATCCGCGCTGAAGTTGATGTCAGTGGCGATCGCCTAGGTAAACTCATTCGCAATGCCGAGAAAGAAAAAATTCCCGTAATGGCTGTGGTGGGAGCGAAGGAGGTGGAAACCAACTCCCTAAGTATTCGCACCCGCACCTCTGGAGAGTTAGGAACTGTGGCTGTATCTGAGGTCTTAGACAAGATGAAACAAGCCATTGCTAACTACGACAACCTTTAACAGAAGGTAGAGATAAGGGCGAGCTGTTTGCTTGCCCTTAAAAATTACTTCATATAAATATTCTCAAAAAAATGCTATGACTACTACAAAAGAAAAAGTCCAATCTCTGTTGAGCAAATTACCAGACGATTGTTCTGTGGAAGATGTTCAATATCATCTGTACGTACTTGAAAAAGTTCGTCAGGGATTGGTAGTCACTGACCATCGAGAAACTCTCATCTCTCAGGAAGAAGCCGAGGCGCTGTTAAGAAAATGGCTTATCGAGTAGTTTGGTCTCCCAAAGCCCTCGAAGATGTAGACGCGATCGCGGCATATATATTTCGTGACTCCGCGTCTTTTTCTGCCACAGTAGTTCGGAAGATACTTGACTCATCTGATAAGTTGAGCGCCAGTCCCTATTCAGGTTCTATCGTTCCAGAATTTAACGAGGATACCATCAGGGAACTATTTGCTTACACTTATCGAATCATTTATCAAATTCAAGAAAACACCGTAACTATTGGGGCAGTCATTCATGGTAAAAGGCTCTTGGCTCAACGTCTAGATATAGATAGATAAGCCAAGAAACCTTTCTCCAGACAAAAAGCAACAATAAACAAGGGTGGGCAATGCTCACCCTTCTACAATTTTTGATAGTACAAAACACAAAATCGATTTTTCAACTGAAGTTTTTCGTTCCTTACCTCTCTTTAGGAATGCATAACTGTGGGCTGCTACCTCGATTACAAACTTAATACTTAATTATGAAGTTTTATAAACTATTAGGTCAAGTTTAAGAAATTAATCACAGCCACAGGGAAGTATTGTAGAACGGCTACTCTCCATGATTTTATTTAACTAAGCCTGTTGGAGAATCTCAAGAATGGGAAGAGGAACTTTCAAATGCAGAACTTTTGGCTGTAGTTGGAGGAGTTCAACAATTGGTTGTGACTAAAAAAACACAGATCTGAGGAATTCCGCTTGAAAATGATGGTTAGGGGAAAACCGCAATTCTAACAACCGATTCCAGAAAAATAATCACTAAAAAGCACTAGCAGTCTACAACTGCTAGTGCCTCAACATCCTAGAGTTTATTATTTATGTAGAACTTTTCCTAAAGTCAGAAAAAAGATGATAGATGCATCCCTTACAATCATGAACCAAAAAAACGTATGAAATAAATACTCAAAGAAGCTAGTAAACGCACCGGATTTTTGTCAAATATATGAAACTACACATAGTTTAAAGTCGTAAGATAATGCAAACGTCTTCCTATTGAAATGGATATTAGAATAAAAAAATAAGTCTAATAGAGGAAGACGTTTTTTGTGTTAAGTCTTTTGACGATTAATGATGTCAGTCACTGAAACGCATGATCGCGCAGAGCGCAGACGCAATCATGCGTATCGCATCTGATGTCTTTGCAAAGCGTAAAGATATAGGATTCCTCCGCAGATTTTTGCTCAGCTAGATACAGTTTCTGTTAAGCGTTCCTTACCTCAACTAGTAAGTATGGCTATGGCTGACGCCACGGCTAGCGCGCCGTATGCGCTCTTGCGCACGCAAGCGTAAGCGCAAAGCGCAGCGTAGGCGTGTAGGAGATACGCCACGCAAGCGAACATAAACCAAACCGGATTCCTATAGATAATTGTTTTCGCTTCTACATCATTGGCGACATACTGTGAACGAGTTTAACCGTAACTAAAATTCTGTTATAAACTTTGCTGATAAAAGAACGTTACCGTTTACTAAAACAAATTGGTCAAGGGGGATTTAGCAAAACCTTCCTCGCAACAGATGAGGGAAAATCCCCCGCAGTGGCTTGTGTCGTTCAACAATTTTGGCTACAAAATCAAACACCTGAAACTTTTGTGCAAAAAGCACAGATTCTAAAGGAATTAGGTAAACATCTTGTCAAGTTTTGCTCATAAATTTAGGGGTCTATCAATTCTCGCAATTGACTCAGCACAGCAGTTGCATGACCTTTGGCTTTCACTTTTGCCCAAGTATAAGCGATTGTTTGGTCTGGTGCGATCAGGAAAGTTGAACGCTCTACACCCATGTACTCCTTACCCATAAACTTTTTCAATCGCCATGCTTTGTAAGCTTCAGCGACCTGATGCTCTGGGTCAGTTAACAAAGTTATTGATAAATTATGTTTGTTGATAAATTTACAATGAGATTTTTGTGAATCTGTACTAACACCCAAAATTTTCGCTCCTAAGAAGCTGAAGTCCTGATATAACTCGGTAAAATCTTTAGCTTCAGTCGTACAACCAGGAGTGTCATCTTTGGGGTAGAAATAAAGAACAACCCACTGAAGCGAGAAATCACCCAGACTGACTTGGTTATCATCTTGATCCGTCGTAGAGAAATCAGGGGCTTTTTGCCCTGGTTGGGGTACGTTGTTCACCATAAAATTGTCTAGGTAATACCAAGAACTCGGGTTATGAAAGAACCCGAGTTTTTCTGTTGCTATTATCTTACTTTTTGATTATTTCAAAGTAACTTTTTCATTTTCGCCGACACTGGGTTTGTCACCTGTGGCGATCGCCTTCACCAGTCCAATTGTGTGTGCTACGAAACTCGAAGGAGCATCCCAATACTCAGCCTTTTGTACACTAACTTTAAGCAAAGCAATATCGGGTTCATCTAGTTCCTTGGGGAACCAAGCTTTTAGTTGTGGTTTCCACAGCTGCTGTAGTTTATTGCGATCGCGTACCAATTGAGCCGAACCCGACACTGAAACGTAGTTTTGCTTATGTGGATCAGAGAAACTGACGTTGACTTGTTCTTGCTGCTCAATTTCTGTCACCTTATGGGAACTGGCGTAGGTAAAGAACCAAAGATCGCCATCAAATTCCACCTCTGAGTTAGTTGACATCGGACGACTGCGCAAAGTCCCGTCTTCATCAACTGTAGTCAGCATTCCAATGTCAATATCTTTGATCAGTTCACGCAGCTTCTTAATTTGTTCGTTACGGTTTTGTGAATCTGTCATTTTTCTTACTCTTGTCTGTGCTATCTAGTTTGAATATGAGCGCTCTACTGCAAGTCTTTTCTTCGCACACTAAAGCTCTCTTATAGTGTTAGCGCTTACATACAACAGTGACTTGAGTCTAAAGGTGGAGTTTAGCTGCTAGAAGAGGTACGTAAATGGAGGTAAATGAACAAAAAAAGTTATTCTTGATACTTCATAAAGACAACAGGAACCTTTATCAACCTCTTTCCTAATTGAGACAATCCAAACTTGCGTTTAACAGATGGCGGTAACTCCTCAAAGGAAATGGTCACAAAGCCAAAGCGAGTGTAATACTGCGCCAGTCGCTCACCCAAACACTCTAAATAAAGTGGTTGAGTCGCCTGGTGAATCAAATGCTGTGTTAGAAAAGTCCCCAAACCTCGACCTCTCCAAGCTGGTAAGACAACCAAACTACCGAGTTCTTGTGCACCAGAGAAGTTGCGTAGTTGTCCGCAAGCCACCAATTGCCCATTACATTCTATTACCCAAAATTGCTGCCATCGTATTTGGGTAGGGTCAAGTTTTGCCCCCAGTACTAATAACCGAATAGACCAGATATCCTCAGATGTTGCACTGCGAAGGGTACACTCAGGTGGCAAGGACACATGATTCTGTTTCATAGTTTTTCTTGATTAATATCATGTCCGGTATATATATATGGAAGTATGGTAAAATATTGTTAACTACTCGGTTCTAATGGGGGTCAGCCATTAGAGGTAACGGGGAAAGTCCGGTGTAAATCCGGCGCTGTCCCGCAACTGTAAAGGAGATAAGTGTCTCTCAGCCAGGATGCCCGCCGAAGTTAACTTGTCAGTTCTGCACGTCTGCGAGGTACAGATGAATTATGCCATGAATGTTTCTACAAATTTATACAACCTGCCGACTTCACGTTCTTATAGTGGCAGAGATACGCTCAAGATTGTGGCTTGCTACAATCCGCACTGATATACGATTAATTCACGGTAAAAATTACGACTCGAAATTACGACTCTAGGTATAGCTCTCATTCGTGCTAGTTTTTCTAGGCGTAAGTATCTGTCCTGTTTATTTACTATTGAGAATATTTATAATAGTGAATTTACACAAGTCTAAAGGCAGAATTTCGGCGTTGGCAACACTGTGTGATATCTGCGGTTTAGATTTCCTTCTACACACTTCAAAATCAATGATCAACAAACAACATAATTTATTTGTTTGCACGACTTGTGCTAGTACCTGGCAAGACGGCAAGCGAGTTGGTGAAAGTGGTGGTGAACAACTACTACACCGGCTTCAGGAACTTGCACAAAACTGGGAGTTGCAAAATAATTTCCCAATTCAGGGAGTTGAATGCATGAGTGCTTGTAGCCATTCTTGCGTCATTGCCTTTGCTGCGGAAGAAAAATTAACCTATCTCTTTGGCAATTTACCTGTTGATGCTAGCGCTGAAGCTATTGTGCAATGTGCCAGTCAATATTATACTAAACCCGATGGATCACTACCTTGGTCAGAACGACCTGAACCACTGAAAAAGGGTATTCTGGCAAAGATTCCGCCACTTAATAAGTGGGCGAAATGAAACATAAATTGTTGTCTTTGAGGACTGAGTAAGTTGCCCCAGACTAAGGTCCCAGAGTGCTTTAAGACTTTTGCAAAAGGCTTATTATTGGACTTAACAATAAACCCTCATTATCTACACTATTCTGTGCGTTCTCCGCGTTTGTGCGGTGGTTTTTGTTTTGGAGTTTAAAAAAGAGGAAATCAATATTGAGATTGAGCCTAGTGGATAATAGAGGTTTGCATGAGTATAAAATAAAACTTTTATGCTCTGACTACGATTGAACTTCGAGCCTATGTTTTAGAACATCGCAGTGATGAGGAAGCCTTACACGCCTACCTCGACAAGCTTCATGCTGAGAATCCGAGTTCACACGTATATAGACCCGAAGACAACGTGTCCGAAGCAGTTGCAGAGTATTTAAAGAACAAAAGAACTCTAAGTGGCGATCGCTTGTTCGCTCCAAGTCCACATTATATGACTTATACCAATTCTCCAAGAAGATGCACTTTATTTTTAAAACGAACCGCCAAGAACGCCAAGAACGCCAAGAAAAGAGCAAGAAGAGAGATTTAATTATTTAGTGCAAGTTTATAGAGAATCGGTATTACGCCTGATGTGAATGAAAAACGTCTCCGGTTCAGCGATTTGTTATACCGCGTCGGCATGACAGCATACTTACGCGCTGAAGTGGATAAGGGCTGCGCGGATCGCGATGAACCACACCGCGAGTGTGGCAAATAGGTAGAGGTAGAACCGAAGCATGATCAGATTGAATGTGCAATGCACGGCGCTATGCAACGTGCGAAATACAACGAAGACCCATGCGGCGTTCACATACACTGCATCCACTTGCTTTGTGATGAACAGGTATAGCACGAGCGCATAGAAAAGTACCGGAATCTCGAACAGGTTTTTTAGGTTATCTGATGGATTGGATACGTTTGGTGGCGAGATCTGCGCCAGTGTGCCAGGTACAGCAAGGTCTTGCTGGCGAGTCTTTAGGCTTGTGATGAAACTGATCCGGCGGATATACATATAGACCCAGACTAAGAGTGTCAGAAACACTGTTGCGAAGAAGGGGCTGAAGATTGCATCTTGCGTCATTTCTACCTCTTAAACTTGCTCATTTTGCTGATGGTTGGGCGATAGACTGCGCCATACACGATGTACAAGACTTGAAGAAACGTAGAGTAACGCAAATCCAATTAAAGGATGTAGTACCTCTAGGTGTAAAGGACTTCTTAAATGAATGCTGCAAAATTGTAGTCCAAGCAGCACTGGTAGACTTGCGGTGAGACGTTGTATTTGGGGTGAGAATGGGGTGATGAACGACCATCCGAGTAATAGTAATGACAGTCCACTATATCCTCGGACTAGCCAAACATGAATATTCCACCATGTAGGATTAACAAAGTAAGCGACTCCAACCGTTAATAATTGAGCAATCAAGCAGAGGTTAAAGACGACTGAAGTCGCATAAAAGCCGATTTGCATCGAACGGATGGGAGCGCGATCGCGATCAATTTCCGAATTGATGGTCATATCAAGTGATTGTTAAGATTAAAGCTAATATAGGCTGAGTACAGATGATGCTTCTAGACCTCGATCGGGTACACTTGAGACCACTTGACTTATGACTAGTTCTTTGGGATTTCTGTTTGAAGCCATCAACCAAGCTCATAGCGAACATGATCTGCGATTGCAAATCGTGCCAAAAATTGGTGAGTATTTTGCAGCGAAACGATGTGGGATTTTTTTCTTCGACCAACTGCCCTTAACAGATCGCAATCTTCAGAAAATATTGAAAATTGCACTCTCAATCGAACATAATCCTGTGGCGCGTTATTTGGTGGAGCGTCATGCTCCTGTCCACGAAGCATTAGTGACATCACCCAAGGCTTGGAAATTAATCTGTCCCCGTCCGGATCATTGGCATGTGATGGCAGGACCAATCATAAATCGCGGTCAATTAGTGGGTGTAGTAGGCTGCACACGTGAAAAGTCAATGCCTGCCTTTGATGCCCAAAATCTAGTCGATTTGAGTGCCATCTGCTTGCACTTATCTGTTTGGACTGCGACAGTGCGTTCACAAAGTGTTTCTGCAGGAAAATCGCTTCCCCCCTCCTTTAGAACCAATCGCTTAACGCCTCGTGAATTACAAATTGCAGAGTTGGTTGCTTTGGGGCGAACTAACGCAGAAATTGGGACTGAACTTTGGATCACTGAAAATTCTGTCAAGCAAGCCTTAAAGCGAATGTTCCGTAAGCTTGAGGTTTCGTCGCGTGCACAGATGGTTGCACAACTTTTAGCTACCAGACATGTAGCAACTCAGGGCAAGCTTTGATAAAGGATGAAACTTGCCCCGATTAATGACGAATGCCAGTATAGATCGACCATTGATTTTCATGCAAGCAAACCACAGTTGTGTTAATATTCATATAAATCTCGGTTCTAGTGGGAGAACAGCCACTAGAGGTAACGGGGAAAGTCCGGTGTGAATCCGGCGCTGTCCCGCAGCTGTAATCAAGGCCCGCCTTGTGAGTCAGAACGCCCGCCGAAGCTAAGTTGTAAATTTTATACATCTGCGAGGCACAGAACAGTATTTTTATGAACATTCCTACAAAGACTAGGCTTTACATTCTCATAGGCCCACATATCAAAACGCCACAGATTACAACTTTCTATGAGACGGTAGGCGGTGAATTGACGGTATAAATTGCGTCTTTAGAGGCAGCGATTGCCGGAGGCGCAGCTAGCTTAACGCTTACGCTAATTTTCTTTGGCGTGACTCTTCACAAAAAAATGGATACGCTGATTTGTTTGGCTAAAGTTCACGCTAAATAAATTTAACGTTTTGTTTTTCATTACAGTTATAAATAGATGCGGTTTCCACAGTCAAGGGAGTTTTTAGATGAACATTATCTGGCTGTTGTTGACGGTGGCGTTAGGGCTGGGGTTAATCTATATCTTTAGTGCCCGCCGCTACCAATCGAGTGATTCTGTTGCCAATGCCTACGATCAATGGACTCAAGACGGCATCCTTGAGTTTTATTGGGGAGAGCATATTCACCTTGGTCACTACGGTTCCCCCCCTCATCCCAAAGATTTCCGTGCCGCTAAGGTGGACTTTGTGCATGAGATGGTGCGTTGGGGTGGGTTGGATCGCCTGGCTGCTGGCACTACACTTTTGGATGTGGGTTGTGGCATTGGCGGCAGTAGTCGTATCCTAGCGCGGGACTATGGCTTTCGCGTTACAGGCATCACTATCAGCCCGGAACAGGTGAAACGGGCACAGGAATTGACCCCACCAGAAATTTCAGCCCAGTTTCAACAAGATGATGCGATGAATCTGTCTTTCCCAGATGCCAGTTTTGATGTAGTGTGGTGTATCGAGGCGGGACCACATATGCCGGATAAGGCGGTTTTTGCTAAAGAACTGTTGCGGGTACTCAAGCCAGGGGGAATCCTTGTCGTCGCGGATTGGAACCAGCGAGATGCCAGAAAGCAACCTCTGGTTTGGTGGGAAAGCTGGGTGATGCGGCAATTGCTAGATCAATGGGCACATCCTGAATTCGCCAGTATTGAAGGGTTTGCCGAACTTTTGCAAGCAACAGCTTTGACCGAAGGGGCAGTGATTACTGCCGACTGGACACACCAAACCCTACCATCTTGGCTCGATTCCATTTGGCAAGGGATCATTCGTCCCAAAGGTCTAGTAAGTTTTGGCATACCCGGTTTCATCAAATCGCTGCGAGAAGTTCCTACGCTGCTGTTGATGCGTTTGGCCTTTGGCGTTGGTCTGTGCCGCTTTGGTATGTTTCGGGCAGTACGGTGTGAGCAGATCCTCTCCAGTTCGTCTAGTTTTCAAAATGAAAAATCCCCTTCTACATTACCAGCAAATTAGTCAATTTTCGCACAGTCAGCAAGGTTGGACTTTAATGCTGGTAATACTACGTGAACAGTGAACAGGGAACAGGGAACAGGGAACAGGGAACAGGGAACAGGGAACAGGGAACAG
>NZ_QMEB01000158.1 GCF_012912135.1 Brasilonema bromeliae SPC951
TCCCAACTCCCAACTCCCAACTCCCAACTCCCAACTCCCAACTCCCAACTCCCAATTATGTTAATTCTTGCGTATTAATCTTTACGTATAATTGTTGACAATGGAGTATGTTTGCGCATATCCATCATATTCGCCAGAGATTCTTTACCCTGACCCTGTGAGACATTTTGCTCTGGTGGTAAAACTGTGACTACAGGTTTTGTTTGAACTGGCATTGCTACAACAGGCGTCTTTGGTTTTGATGGCACAAACGCTGGTACACTCTTGTTGGGACGGGGTTCTAATCCTGGACTACGTTTTGCTAAGCGTTTCTGATAGCGGTTAATCTGATTTCTGACTTCTTGACGCTGTGCTGGACGGTTTAGCAGTAGGAATAATATTAAGGTACCACTACCACAACTCAGAGCAATAGCGGCCACTAGCCATAAAGGTGTAGGATTGATTGCGTTGAGTGGTGCTTTGATTGGTTTGATAATTTCAGCTTCGGCTATTTCTTCTTCCTCTGGTTGCATACGCCCCACATAGCCCAAGCTGTACAACGCAGCAGCACTACTACCTAGAAAAATCAATAACAATCCTGCTGGCAATAGCCAAGTATGATGTACGAGCAGATTTATCAGGGGATTTTTGCTCAGAGTTCGTCCTGGAACTTTCTTCCCCGACTCAGGTATAGGTGCTTTTGATTGCGATGACTGCTGCTGTACACTCTGGCTATTTTCCATAGTTGCTTTGCTCATTTTTACCCTCCAGTTATAAATTGTACTGAAGGGTTAACCAGGATGTATCCGTAGAAACCTATGTTATTTAAGTATAGTTTTTGGAAACACTGGTGACTTAATCTGATGTTTTTTTCTAGAAAATTGTACTTTTTGATACTTTATTCCAAAAACGACGAGAAATCAGTTTTCCTTTTGCGTTGTTGAGAAAGCAGAATGTCTTTCCAGAGCCAGCTGGATTAATCTATCAACTAATTCCGGGAAAGAGACACCGCTATGCGCCCAGAGTAGAGGGTACATACTTGTTGCTGTAAAGCCTGGTAATGTGTTGATTTCGTTAATGAAAATTTCTCCTGTCGCTTCCACGTAGAAAAAATCTACCCTTGCCAATCCAGCAGCGTCAACGGCAATAAAGGCTTGCAAAGCCATTTCCTGAATTTGACGAGTCACAGCTGGCGATATAGGTGCTGGAATCAGTAAATCTGCTTTTCTTTCTGTATATTTAGTTTCATAATCATAAAAGTCGCTTGCGTAAGTAATTTCACCAACAATTGAAGCTTTCGGACTATCATTTCCTAAAACCGCACACTCTAATTCTCGTGCGACAACTCCAGCTTCAACGATGATCCTTCGGTCATAGCTGGCGGCGTTATCTAATGCTGCTTCTAATTCTTGGGGCGATCGCACTTTAGCAATACCAACCGATGAACCTAAATTAGCAGGTTTGACAAAGCACGGATAACCCAAAGTTGCTTCAATTTCATCACACAGTTTCGGGAAAACACAAGGATTCGACCAAACTTGCGCTCTATTTAACGCTTTGTATTTTACCTGCGGCAATCCTGCTTGGGCAAAGGCTGTTTTCATGGCAATTTTATCCATTCCCACCGCTGAACCCAACACTCCAGAACCAACAAAGGGGACTTGCATTAAGGTGAGTAATCCCTGTATTGTCCCATCTTCTCCGTTAGGACCGTGGAGAACAGGAAACCAAACATCGACTTCTGCAACTTGGGAAGGAGATTGCCAACGGCTGAGAATTTGAGTTTTGGCTACTGATAATTGCTCATTAGATGTAGTTGGTAATTGCAACGGTGTTCCAGATTCCAAAACTTGTTGCGGGACATCTCCTGCTAGCCAACGTCCATCTTTCTGAATGTAGAAAGGCAAAATTTCGTATTTACCAGTATTTTGCTCTGTCGTCAAGGCTCTGGCGATCGCCCGTGCTGAACTTATAGAAACTTCATGTTCTCCCGAACGACCACCAAAGAGTAACCCCACTCGCAGCTTCGTCATCTCAAATACCTCTCTCACCCTCAAATTCAGATAGCGTAGCACATCTGAGTAAAGTTCCTCTATTTTTTTCTGTTGCTTTTTTTGATTTAGTTATACGGCTCCCTTGATTATGACGACAGCTGTCGAAACTATGAAAATCATACAAATCCCTGAAAGTATTGTCAAGTCGTCATTTATTGATGCTATTCTCAACAACTATAAAAACTTTACAAACTTCATAAAGATTTGTAATTGCAAATTTTAAAAGCGAATTCCTTGTTGAATTAGTTCTGTTTATATAAGACTCTTAGGTTTGTTGTAATATTCTCGAAGACTGAGAAAGAACCTTTGCGATACGCTTTGCGTCAAGCCAGAGGCTTATCGCCTAGGACACCTCAGCAAAGTTGCTGTATTTTTCCATGTAGAAATTTTTTGGGAGTTCAGGAAACAACGCCAGAGTTTGCTAACTTCCATCAATGAGCACAGATAGAGCTTGACGAGCATGAGTCGCCCCCGCCGGGGTTCCTTCTATTGTTGCCATTAAGCTAGCGCCTCCAATCAAAAGCAAGTATTGTTGGGAGAATGTCTCTGGATCGCGCACCCCCGCTTCTGCTGCTAACTTCTTGATATGAGTGCGAATTGCCTCACGTAGCCTTGCTGAAACGTGGTGGACTGGATGATTGGCATTCGCTAATTCAAGGACTGCGTTAATAAATGGGCATCCCCGAAAGTCTGGTTGGGCATACCATTCCCCCAGGACATCAAATGTTGCTAGTAACTTTTCCTTTGCAGTTTTTCCCCTTTGCTCGACAGACTCCTCGAACCATTGTAACCATTGCTTTTCTCGATAAAGCATGACTTCCAAGATGAGCTGGTCTTTAGAGGGGAAATGCTTATAGAAAGTCCGTTTAGCAACATCTGCAGCAGCAATTACCTCATTGATACCAACGTGTTGAATCCCCTTTTGATAAAACAGCTTTGAGGCAGTCAAAAGAATTCTTTCGTAAGCGTTGCTAGGTTTCGGTGTCATAAATCAGGTTTTGGTAGACAATTTTGTCTACTTTTGATAAGCTGCTAGACGTAGACAGATTTGTCTACCTTTTTAACATGCTACTCGCAGGGGTGGATATGAGTCACTCACCCCCATTATGTAATGCCGTGTTTTGGACATATAACCTAGGAGAAAAGGAATGGACTTTACCATATACACTGTGGAAACAGCGCCTGAAAATTCCAAGGAAGCCCTAATTAAAGCAAAGGAAGTCTTTGGTTTCATTCCGAATCTAGAGGGGATTTGTGCTGAGGCACCTGCGCTCTTGAAAGCTGGTATGGCTTTATGGGATCTCTTCAGCACGACAAGCTTTAGCCCAATTGAGCAGCAGGTGATTTATCTGGCAGCAAACTACGAGAACGAATGCCATTACTGCATGGCAGCACACTCTGGTTTAGCCAAGATGGTTGGGATGTCATCTGAAGATATACAAGCGCTGCGAAATGGCACTCTACTTCGAGATCCGAAGTTGCAGGCTTTGCGTCACTTTACTGGGCGTATGGTGCAAGCCCGTGGTTGGGTTGAAGACTACGAAATTGAATCTTTCATGGCTGCTGGTTATGGCAAGCAGCAGGTTCTTGAGGTGATTCTTGGCATCGCTGTCAAAGTCATTCACAACTACACGAATCACATAGCTAAAACCCCACTTGACAAAGTGTTCAAGGCAAATACTTGGTCAAAACTAAAACCCATAACTCCTTGAGCATAACCAGTTAGTGAAGAGGTCAATGGCGTGGGGCTTAAGCGTGATTTACCTTTTACACTGGCAATGCTTCCCGCACTTCCACAGGTTCACCCGTTAAGCTAAAGGCGCGAACTTCGGTAATTCTTACCTTCACCAACTTCCCTTTAAGTTCATTGATGTCACCAGCGAAGAAAGTGAGACGGTTTCCACGGGTGCGTCCCATCACTTGAGTTTTGTCTTTGGAGTTTTGGTCTTCCACTAGTACTTCTTCAACGCGTCCCATGTAACGTTGCGATCGCTCGGCTGCTTTGATCGCAACGAGATGATTGAGTCGTTGCAGGCGATCGCTCTTAGTCTCTTCACTCAATTGCTCATCCCAAATTGCTGCTGGTGTTCCTGGACGTGGAGAATACGCTGCTGTATTCAGCAGATCAAAGCCAATATCTTCTACTAGTTTGAGAGTATTTTCAAACTGTTCCTCTGTTTCACCTGGAAAACCGACAATCGCATCAGCACTAATCGACGCATCTGGCATATACTGTCGAATTGTGTCGATTATCCGGCGATATTTCTCATGAGTGTAACCCCGACTCATGCGTTTTAGAACTTCGTTATCTCCAGATTGAAAGGGAATGTGGAAGTGTTCGCACACCTTGGGTAATTCCGCGCAAGCTTTGATGAGGCGTTCGGTGAAATAACGGGGGTGAGAAGTCGCAAACCGAATCCGCTCAATTCCCTCCACGTCATGAACGTAGTAAAGTAAATCTGTCAAAGTGTGCAGATGGCGACCTTCTGGCGTGACTCCTGGTAAATCTCGCCCGTAAGCATCAATATTTTGACCGAGTAAGGTAACTTCTTTGAAACCAAGCCGCCCGATTTCTTCAATTTCCGTCCGAATTGCCTGAGGTGTACGGGACTGTTCCACACCGCGTACATTAGGAACCACACAGTAAGTGCAGCGTTCATTACAGCCGTAAATCACATTTACCCAAGCGGTTACGGTGCTATCCCGTCGCGGCTTGGTGATATCTTCCATAATATGAACGGGTTCAGTTGCGACAACTTGGTTGCCGTCAAACACTTGTTGTAGTAAATCTTGCAGACGGTTAGTGTGTTGCGGTCCCATCACCAAGTCTAACTCTGGTACACGTCGCAACAGTGCTTCGCCTTCCTGTTGGGCAACACAACCTGAAACAACGATAGTTAAGTCTGGCTGCTCATGCTTACGCTTTGCTTGTCTTCCAAGATATGAATATACCTTTTGCTCAGCATTATCACGAATGGAACAGGTGTTGTAGAGAATTAAATCTGCTTGATTCGGGTCTTCTGACCACTCAAAGCCCATGTCTTCTAGGATGCCAGCCATACGTTCTGAATCGGCTTTGTTCATTTGGCAACCGAAGGTGGTGATGTGATAACGACGGGATGAAGTGGTCATGGTAACTTACAAAGGGAATGAGATAGCGAATTGCACTACTGAAAATTGTGACATCCTCCCACACCCAACGGGAGAGTCAGTCACCTACGGCGGGAAACCCGCCTGCGCCGTGCTGACTCACCAAATCAGAGATTATGGTGTGGGCTTCCCCAAATCACTTTGAAGATTTCCTGGTTGTTCTCTTGCGAGATTTCGCCACTTGCCTAGACTGATTTTCATCAGTCCCCGGTAGATCGACTGCGCAGGCTGTTTGGGTTCCCGTCTGCCCAACGGTACTAATGAGTTTGATTCCTCTATTTCTTATGTTTTGACCTGCTGCCACATCTCTATCTATTATGTATCCGCAATCAGGACAGCTATGGACTCTAACGTAATGGTCTTTTTTGACTTGGCCACCGCATTCAGGACACTGTTGAGAAGTCCCCCTAGCATCCACTTCACTGAAGAACTTTCCTCTTTTCCAACACACATACTTGACGATAGCTCTAAACTGACCAAACGCGGCATCAAGCATATGCTTACCAAACATCCCTTTGGCACTGGTGCGGTAATCCAGATCTTCCATGAAGACCATGTCACCCGCATCACAAAGCGCATGAGCCACTTTGAAGTGAAAGTCCTTCCTCGTGTTGTCGATTTTGTGATGAAGTCGAGCAACCGTTAGGCGCTGTTTCTCGTAGTTTTTCGACCGCCTTTGTAATCTCGCCAACCTGCGTTGCAGCAATTTCAGCTTGCTTTGCAATTGTTTAAAGAACTTGGGGGGTTTTACGAGAACGCCGTCACTAGTTGCCAAAAACTTCTCCAACCCAACGTCAACCCCAATCACATGACCATATGGAATTGGGTCTGGAATATTAACATCACATTGAACAGAGATAGATGTATACCACTTGTCAGCTTTTCTCAAGATTCTTACTTGCTTGACCACAAATCTAGAAGGGATGGGTCTGTGCAGATTAATTGGGATTGCTCCAATCTTGGGCAACTTAATATGCAAGTTCGTGACTGGATTCTCCTTGAATTGGGGAAAAAGCAACGATTTAAACTGCCCGTGTTTTTTGAATCGAGGAAAACCAAAACCCCTCTGCTGAAAGTATTCCCAACCTTTATGCAATTGCTTAATAGCTTGTTGGAGAACTTGAGAAGGAACTTCGCTCAACTTAGGAAATTCTTTCTTTGCCTTAGGCAAGTTGTTAAGCTGATAGATTTCGCCGGGAAACTTCAATTCAGGAGAGAGGATATACTCTTTTTCAAGAGAGCATCTATCAATCAAACACTTACGACTGTCACACCAATCCTTTATCTCTCGAAGTGCATAGTTATAGGCTGTTCGACAGATTTCCATCCACTCGATGAGTGTTTGCTCCTGAGTGATGTCTGGATAGATTCTGTAACGGTAGGTAAGTGTTATCATTCCAGTATTATAGAAGATTTACTAGACAGCAGGCAAGCTTTAAATGTTAATTTTAGGGACATCGAGTCCCCCAAGTTAACCTGGGGAGCGAGTGTGGTCTTGGGGGTTTCCCCCATGAACATCTCGCGTGGAGTCCATGTATCCCACGCCCTCGCTTAATTCAAAGTTCAAAATTCGCTCGTTCAAAATAATAGATCTTTTTTTGAATTTTGCATTTTGAATTTTGAATGTTTGAGAAGCGAGATTTTGGCGTGGGTCTTATAGCTCCCCCAAACCCCACGTAAGATAAAGCACTTTTAAGACTATTACTCCACCAAGACAAGTTTGAGGAGTAAAGGAATGAACTGCAGAGGCGCTCCAGAGCGCAGAGTGAAGAGAAAAGAGGATGAGTCTAAAAATGAGTTTACTTAGCAAAGTTGCTGTGGCGCACTACTATGGCATCGCTACCATTAAATTTATGGACTGTAAAACACGCAGCTTAATATTATGTCACAACAAACCCTTTCACCAGCAGCAGACAAACAAACCAAAACAAAAAAGGGTAAGAAGTCACTTCCACCAAAGCTCATCATTAAGCTAGGAAAGTTTGTCTGGACAACTATTTGGCATTTGATGATGTCGAAATTAGCTCCCCGTAACAAGTCAGGCGAGTATATTCGACCAAGCAGCGAATTTAGAAACTCTGTTGGGATAGAGCAAGGGAATGTGTACCAAGCAGCAACAGGGCGTTACAATCTGATCGCAGGGCTGGGTTGTCCGTGGGCACATCGTACTCTTGTTGTGCGATCGCTCAAAAAACTTGAACAAGCAATATCGCTCACAATTGTGTCACCCTCCCCAATTGAAGGAGGTTGGGTGTTTAACCAAGAATATGAAGGTTGTCGCACGCTTGCCGAACTTTATGAATTAGCACAACCTGGCTACGGTGGACGCTTTACAGTTCCAGTGTTGTGGGACTCCCAAACAAAGACGATTGTGAACAACGAAAGTTCAGAGATTATTGTGATGCTGAACTCACAGTTCAACGAGTTCGCAAACAATCCCACACTAGACCTCTACCCACAGGAACTGAAAGAAAAGATTGACCAATGGAATGAAAGGATTTACACAAGCGTAAACAACGGCGTGTATCGTTGCGGCTTTGCCCAAACACAGGAAGCCTATGAGCAAGTTTATCATGAATTGTTCACCACTCTTGATGAAATTGACACAGTCCTAAATACCAGTCGATACCTTTGTGGAGATACTGTCACACTGGCAGACGTCCGTTTGTTTACAACATTATTCCGCTTTGACACTGTATACTATGCGCTTTTTAAGTGTAACCGCAAAAGAATTCAGGACTATCAGAACCTGGGACCTTACCTTCGTGACTTATATCAAATCACAGGTATTGCTGACACCTGCGACTTAGAGAGTGTAAAGCAGGATTACTACGGAAACTTGTTCCCACTCAACCCAGGTGGTATTATCCCCTCTGGTCCTGATCCAATGTTTCTTCAAGAACCACATCATCGCGACAAGATGAGCAAGCAAGCAAATCCTGTATAAAAAGCTTCCTACTCTGGTTGCAAAGTCGTGCTCAAAGTCACCGCACAATCACCCATTAAAGCCTCTCGCATTGCTTTTTCATCGCTAAAAGTCTCCTGTAGAAGTCGTCCCTCATAAACGAGTTCTACCTCACTGACCTGAAAAGGGCAAGGAGATACTGCGACTTGATAATGGTTATCTTTGACATCTTTCAAAGTCAGTTTGACCGTAGTTTCACCGTCAATTGTTGGTATTCCAGAAAGATATGCATCATTAGTTAATTCTTGACATAAGATGATAGATAGTGCATCCCATATCGCTACTAACTTTCTATTACGCTCAACAACTTCCGGTTTTGTGTATGGTGCATAATATTCGTCATTTTTGAGAAAAGCAATCACTTGTTCTTGGAAAGCATACTCCCTCTCTAAAAAGTTCTGCACAATTTGAGAAGAAGTTGGTGAGTTCTGCCAACTTGTAAATCTTTCATACAAACTTGTTCCATGAAGTGAGATAAGGAGTGCTACATATCTACCCCAAGGAAGTGCAAGTTGTCTAGCGCCAGACCAAATATTTATATGTTCTGGCGTTGAAAGTTCCATAAAATTATTGGGATAGCCTGTTTGCGGGTTGAGTGTAGGTGCTTGTTCCCAGAAAAGCCAACCAATATCATGTAGTTGAGCAGCTAGACAAACTTCTTTTTTGGGAGCAAACTCACCAAAACGTTCATTTCCCCAAACTTGTGCTAACTGACCTGCAACCCAAGCGTGATTTGGTTGAGTGATGCAAATAAGTCCTTGTTTTGTTAAACGATGCAGCATAAATAGAAAGCAAAAAATATTGTTCTACTCTTTATTCTGAACTAATCGCTAAACAAAAAACTTATGCTAAATAATGTAAAAAGAGCTATGTAGCAGTCCTGTTTGGAACGAACCGCCAAGTCGCCAAGAACGCCAAGGTATGAAAGAAGAAGAGAAGAACAGAACAAGATAATTTCACTACTCCTCAACGGATTGCTATATAAAAAGATATGAAACTTAAAAACTCAGCTTGGAATTTGGTCATGTTCAAGCGACTTTTCTTAGTATTAGGCTGTACTCTCGCTGGTACTGGTGCTATTGTATTCTTCTTTTGGCAACAAGCGACTCAGCTACCTGTTTGGTACTCAAATCCACCGACAACATCAAGTTTACCTCCTCAAACAGACCAAAACAAAACCCAGATTCAACTATCACAACAGCAAGTCTTGAGTAAAATTTATGACAATTTAAAAGGGGCAAATGCTAAAGGTGAAGTGCAACTAGATGCAAATGAAGTCAATACGCTGATTGTTTCAGGAATTGCTCAAACGACTGATAAAAGTCGGCTTGCTCAAGCAGTTGTGAGGACAAATACTCAAATTCAAGATGGCAAAATCTCCGCAGGTGCTGTGATAGATTTCAGAACAATTCCCTTAAACGAGTTGCCATCCCAGGAACAAGTTGCAATTTCTAAACTGCTATCGACTGTGCCCATCTTAAAATATCGCCCCGTGTACATAGAGGTTGAAGGAAAACCCAAGGTACACAATAAACAAATCAGCTTGGATGAGACAACTCGCGTTAAGTTTGGTAACGTTAGCTTGACTCTCTCGGATATGTATCAACGTTTTGGGCTTTCAGAAAAACACCTCAACCAACAAGTTGCAAATGAATTGAAGAAACTTCCAGTGGAGGTGAAAGACGTTGAAGTTATGGGCGATCGCCTCATCGTTCGTGGTTAGTTATCGTAAATTAAAGGGGGGTTTAAATGCCCAACGAAAACTGTCTTTAATTTTGAATTTTGAATTTTGAATTTTGAATTGTTAACACCTCCCGTAGGGTACTCAGTAATGCCTGAACTGTGAAGGGTTTTGGCAAGAAGTATTGGATGCCAAGACTTCTGTTTTGAGTCGTCGTCGAATTGCTCATCAGTCCGCTCATTGCAATGATTTGCACCTGGGGATTCATGCGTTGCAACGTGAGAATCGTGGTAGAACCATCTATCCCTGGCATCATCATATCTATCAACACCACACTGATGTCATTCTTGTACTGAGCGTAGAGTGCAAGTGCCTCAATTCCATCGCTGGCGGTTAAAACCCTATAATTATGGCTTTCCAGGGCAGTTTTAGTGATCTCGCAGATTGTGGCTTCGTCATCTACCGCCAAAATCAATTCGCCATTGCCCCTTGGTAGTTCTACATCGGTTGCTACCTGGGTTTCAGTGACTTGGCTACTCGGCAAATATACCTCAAAGGTGCTGCCCTTGCCCATCTCGCTATAAACATTCACAAAACCGCCGTGACTTTTAACAATGCCCATGACAGTAGAAAGTCCTAAACCAGTTCCCTTACCCACTTCTTTAGTTGTAAAAAAGGGGTCAAAAATGCGATCCATAATTTCCGGCCCAATGCCCGTTCCGGTATCAGTAATAGTCATCACAACATAGAGACCCACTTTAGCATCCACATACATTCGAGCATAGCTTTCATCCATACATTGGTTTTCGGCGCTAATAGTTAGGGTACCGCCATCGGGCATGGCGTCGCGAGCATTGACACAGAGGTTCATTAGCACCTGATGAAGTTGAGTTGCATCTGCACAAACTGTCCAAAGATCGGGTGCGATATTAGTTTCGGTTTCGATAGATTTTGGGAAGGTTCTTTGAGCGACCTGTGCCACATCTAAAAGCAAATGCCTAGCCTGGATGATGGTACGGCTGCCTTCCACTCCTCGACGAGTAAACGACAGAATTTGCTTGACCAAATCAGCACCACGCTTGGCACTGCCTTCCAGTATGCTCAGCAGTTGCTGAGTGTTCTCATCAAGGTTGGGGAATTTAAGGGGGAGCAGTTGAGCAACTGCCAAAATGGGAGTGAGGATATTGTTGAAGTCGTGGGCAATGCCCGAAGCGAGAGTGCCTAAGCTTTCTAGCCGTTGGGCGCGGAGAAACTGGGCTTCGAGTTGTTTTTTCTCAGTAATATCAGTACTTACTGTTAGAATGGATTTGGGATTGCCTAAGCCATCGCGCACCAGTGTCCAACGACTTTCAACAACGATGGTCTTGCCGTCTTTGGTGACTTTCTGAATCTCTCCCTGCCAGTTGCCCTCCCGAATCAGTGTTGCCTGAATCGCTTCAAATTCCGGCAATGTTTCCCCAGGTCGGTACAACAGTTTAATGGCATTTTTGCCCAAGACTTCTGCTGTTTTCCATCCGTACAAGCGCTCCGCACCTTTGTTCCAGAAGAGGATATGGTGTTCGAGATCTCGAACACAAATTGCGTCAGTAGCGACATCGAGCAAGGCTGCTTGTTCGCGGATTTTCTGTTCTGCTTGCAGGCGATCGCTGATGTCGTCAATCAGAACTAGGCTTGTCCATTTACCCGCAAATGAGAAAATGTGAGCCAATGCCTTGACATCGATCAGACTGCCATCCTTCTTGCGATGTTTCCAAACCCCAAGGTCGTTCTGTCCCGGTGTGAAGTTAGATAAACTCTGGTGCAGTGAGGTGATGTAGGCGGGAGGAATAATGTCGGCGAGCGTCATGCTCAAAAATTCTTCTTTGGAATAGCCGTAATGGGCGATCGCCGCCTGATTCACCGCAAGAAAAGCCAGGGTTTCCAGTTCAAAGACCCACATGGGGTTGGGGTTACTTTCAAACAGCAAGCGATATCGTGCTTCCGAGTCCCGTAATTCATTCTCTGAGCGCTTGCGATCACTAATGTCTCTGCCAATATGCGATGCCCCAAGCTGCTGATGATTTGCATTGCGAATCGAACTATAGGTAATCTCGTAATAATTCCGCTCTAATCGTTCATCCCCAAATTCCTCAATCACCGTGAACTCTTCTCCCCTGAGTGCCCGCCCCCAAATTGCTACGGCTTTGGCTTGTTCTTCTGGCAAATGCGCGAGTGCGTCTATCAAACTCATGCCCACTGCAATAGTCTTGCCGAATATCTGTTGAAACTCCTGTTTGTATGCACTGTTGAATGCAATAAACCGGAACTCTAGATCTAGGGCTGCGATGAGGTCATGGGTTCCTTCAATAATCCCGGTGAGGCGATCGTTGACCAATTGCACATCCTGGTGAGCTTGCTGAAGTTGTTCCTGTGCCTGTTTACGTTCGCTGATATCAATAACCACACAGCGACTCATCAGGTCGTTGCCTGTACTATCCGTCATCGCAGTGGCGCTCAAGCTCACGGGCAGGATAGTGCCATCCTTGCGAATCATTTGGAACTCTAGATCTCGTACTTTGCCTCGCTGCTGTCCAAGCGGGAGATTTTCTTGGAAGCTCTCTAAGCTCTCGGCAGTCAGTAAGTCGGAAAACTTTTTCTTGCCAATTATCTCATCCCGCGTGTACCCCAACATGTTAAGTTCTGTGTCGTTGATGCGGACGAAGACGCCATTTTTGTCTAGGGAGTGATAGCCACAGGGGGCATGGTTGTAAAGTTCTTCTAACTCATCTGTATACTTTCGCAATACCTCGTCTGCTTCCTGTAACGCCTGTTCTGCACGATAGCGTTTCTGGCGTTCCTCTGCTTCCCGCAACTCTCGTTCCACTGCGGGTACCAAGCGGGCGAGATTACCTTTTATGATATAATCATGTGCCCCAGCTTTCATGGCAGCAACGGCAGTATCTTCACCAATAGTGCCGGAGATGATAATAAAAGGTAAATCCAGTTTCCGGCTTTGGAGGAGTTTCAGGGCTTCCAAAGCATTGAAAGCAGGCAGCGTGTAATCTGCAATCACAATGTCCCACGATTGTTGATCGAGAACTGCTTGCATGGCATCTCGGGTATCCACCCGAACATAGTCCACAGTATAGCCACCCCGACGTAACTCCCTGACGCTTAAGAGAGTATCATCTTCAGAATCCTCAACAATCAGAACACGTAGGTAAGAGCTCATCGTGACTGCTTTCCTAAATTTGCGGTAGTTCGTTCATAAGGAGCCAGTACATCCCCAATTGCCGGACTGCTTCGGTAAACTCAATAAAATTCACGGGTTTACGGACATAACTGTTGCATCCCAAGCTGTAACTATTAAGCATATCTTGTTCTTCACTAGAAGTGGTCAGAATCACCACTGGCAGAAGCTTCGTGCGTTCGTCTTCTCGCAAGCGGCGCAATACTTCAATGCCATCAATGCGGGGTAGTTTCAGATCCAGTAAAATCACCGTAGGCTTGAGGCTGATATCTCGTCCGGCATAAACTCCGGTTCCAAACAGGTAATCTAGGGCTTCAACACCGTCATGAACTACTACGATCTCATTGCTGATGTGATTCCGCTTCAAAGCTCGGATTGCCAAAGCTTCATCATCGGGATTATCCTCCACTAGAAGAATAGTTTTGTTGTTCGCGCTCATGCCCCTTTCTCCTCCGATAATGTAAAGTAAAAAGTAGCTCCCTGTTCCACAGCCCCTTCTGCCCATACCCGACCACCATGCCGATGCACTATCCGCTGCACAGTGGCAAGTCCAATCCCATTTCCCGGAAATTCATTCATACCATGCAAACGCTGGAAGGGAGCAAATAACTTGTTCGCGTATGCCATATCAAAACCCGCGCCATCATCTCGAACAAAGTAGACGTTGACGCCACTTTCGCTCTTGCTCACTCCAAACGAAATCTCTGCCTGGGGGTGCTTGGATGTAAATTTCCAGGCATTATTCAGTAAATTCACCAACAACACCCGCAGCAGACGAGTATCTCCTTGAGCTACCAGCCCTGTTTGGATCGCAAACTTTACCTGCCGTTCGGGCTGACTGTGTTGTAACTCAGTACAGATTCCACTAGCTAACAGACTCAGATCCACAGATTCGGGGTGCATTTCGCTGCGCGTCACCCGAGATAGGTTGAGCAGGTCATCGATCAATTGCCCCATCCGGTGAGTCGCTCCTCGAATTCGCTGTAAGTAGTCCTGTCCGGTTAGATCCAGCAGGTCAAAGTAGTCTTCCAGCAGCGCTTGACTGAAGCCGTCAATACCGCGTAAAGGAGCTCGCAAATCATGGGAGACAGAGTAGCAAAAAGCTTCTAGTTCCTTATTCACTGCTTGTAGTTCAATGATTGCTCGTTGCAGTCCCTGATTTAACGATTGTACTGCTTGCTGAACCTGTAGGCGTTCTAGTACTTCTGCCCGTAAGTCAGCCAAAAGTTCTGCGTGCTGGAGAGCTACCCCCAAGTGATTGGCAATTTGGCTGACAAATTCGATTTCTGTCGCTAGCCACTCTCGCTGAGCGCTACATTGGTGAATACAGAGCAATCCCCAGAGTTTTTCACCTTGCAACAGCGGTACCGCCAGGTTAGCCCGTACCTGAAATTGAGAGAGAACTTGGATATGACAGTCGCTCAACCCATAATTATAGATATCTGCAACCGCCTGAATTCGCCCCTGCTGATAATGGACTGCAAACTGTTCCCCGAAGCAATGATCGTGGATTTTTTGCCCCATAGCTGAAGGAAATCGGTGATCTACATCCTCAGAAACAAATTCTCCATCATCCCAGCCTGAGTTTGGGTAGAAGCGAAACATACCCACTCGGTCTGCTTTCAAGAGTTGGCGAACCTCAGTCGCTGTGGCTTTAAAAATTGTTTCCAAATCTAGAGGTTCCCGCAGGCGAGTAATCACACGGAACAATGCTTTCTGCTGTTCCATTTGGAAATATGCCTGATTTCTTTCCTGTTCTAAGTGTTGGACTTCTTCTGCCAGGATCTGCTTAAGCGTCTCAAATGCCGCCTGATCTCGACACAAGTTTTGCAACTTTACCAATATCTCTGGGTTCATTCGTCTGGCGGTAGTTAAGTTGGGGAATTTACAAAAAATAAGCTAAACACTTGCGTCAGCCAGGTCAGACAGATTGAGAAGTGTTGCACAATTTTAAGGGCTTAGCACAAAGGGTGCAATAGTTTCTTAGAAACATACATAATATAACTTGATATAACTTGGATAGGTTAGACTTTTCCAAGTTTTATAGAGAGAGGGAACGCTTAACAGGGAACAAGGAACAGTGAACAGTGAACAGTGAACAGTAAACAGCTACCTACGCAGCGATTTCTTGACCCCCCTTAACTTGGTAACTGATAACT
>NZ_QMEB01000159.1:0-7407 GCF_012912135.1 Brasilonema bromeliae SPC951
GAGACAGAGGCGTAGCCGTGCCGCAGGCATAGGGCGCGCACTCTCGGACGCTTATCGCTGCGACAATAGTAATTACAAAGCAATTTGATTTAAAATCAAACTAACTACCATAAACGAACAGTTTTTATGAATTCATTTTCATCTTTAGCATCACAACCACAAAATCAAAGCGCTCACGACATATTAATTAACGTTATTATCAAACAAAGTAGTGACGGAAAAATAATTGCAACGGTTCCAGGTTTGCCCGAACTGCAAGTAGAAGCTAGCAATAAAATCACAGCATTAGCCCTACTTCAACAACGCTTAGAAGCTCATTTAGAGGGAGCAGAAATTGTTCCTTTACCAGTAAAATTACCATCACGCGAACAGAAAAACCCGTGGTTGGAAATGGCGGGAATTTTTAAAGATGACCCACAATTTGAACAAATGCTCGCTGCAATTGAAAGCTACAGGCAAGAATTAGATCAAAATATTGAAAATCATTCTTCGCAAGAGTTAGGATAATAGTCTCAGGTATAAAATATAATGACTGTATGGGTGCTTGATACTGACCATATTTCTCTGCTTCAAAGAGGTCATCCAGTTGTTATTCGTAGAATCGCTGCGGTTAATCCTGCGGAAATAGCAGTCACAATCGTAACAATTGTCGAACAGATGTATGGTCGTTTAGATGTTATTAAAAGGGCAAAGTCGAAACAAGAATTAGTCACAGCTTACGCTTTATTAAAAGAAACATTCAGTCGTCTATATCAAGGAAATATCCTTGATTTTAGTGAAGCTGCGTTCGATATCTACACCCAATTACTTGCAGGCAAAATTCGTATTGGCACTCAAGATTTGAGAATTGCAGCGATTACACTGTCTGTCGGTGCAACATTAGTAACGCGCAACCGCAAAGATTTTGAAAAAGTTCCAGGTTTGCAAATTATAGATTGGTCGATTCCTTAAGAATTTAATAATTTGGCGATATCTAACGATAAACATCTCAGCACTCATTTTCATCCACCTGCCGACACTCTGCGCATTTATTAGAATTGAGGGGAAAGTGCGTTAGTGAAGCTGAACGAAGTTCTAGCTTGCGCGACAAAGTCGTTCGCATTTATTGGGGTTGATGGGATGGAGTGTGATGCGCAAGCCCCCACCTCGGGCGATAGCTTCGCTGCTGCCTTCGGCAGATCGCGTTTCTTGGGGTTGACAGGATGGAATGCGATGCGCAAGCCCCCACCTCGGGCGATCGCTTTTATTGGGGTGATGTGGACAAGGAAGTATAGCCGCCTTTCTGGTCTTAGACATATATTTCTTTTTTTTGTCAAGCCCTATTTAGATGCGTTTCTCTTGTCCATTCCATGTTGTAGCTCTTACGTACTTTTCAAACTCCTACCTTGTAAGTTTCTTGCACTTTTTTAGTGGTCGAAGGAACATCGTTGGTAACAGTTTTTGTTTCTTCAAAAGCTTCTCGACCTGTAATCAATCTAGAGCGACGACTACGAGTGAGATAATTCCATGCCCACTGAAATACTACTAGTAATTTAGTGTCGAACTCGATTAAGAAGTAGATATGAACGACTAACCAAAATATCCAAGCAAGGAAACCTTGGAGTTTGATGAAGCTTAAATCTACAACAGCTAAATTTTTGCCAATCATCGCCAAACTACCTACGTCATTGTAACGAAATTGTGGTAGTGTTTGACCTTTAAGCCGTTTTTTAATGAGTTTAGCTACATACTCTCCTTCTTGTTTGGCTACGGGTGCAACACCAGGTAAGGGTTTTCCATCTTGGTGAGAGAAGTTGCCTAAATCTCCGATGACAAAGATGTTTTTATAACCCTTAATCGTCAAGTCTGGTTCTACAATTACACGTCCGGAGCGATCGCACTCTACACCTGTGCGGTTTGCTAAAACTTGCCCCATAGCGGAACCTTTCACACCTGCTGCCCATAATATAGTTTTTGCGGCAATTTCTTGAATTTTATCATCTTGCTTGAAAGTAACGATATCATTTTCAATATTTGTGACTCTGGTATTAGTTTGGGTATCCACACCCAACTTTTGCAAAGATTCTTTTGCGACTTTTGATAACTGTGGTGCCATATGAGGGAGGACGCGATCGCCACCTTGCAATAATAAAATCTTAGTTTCTGAGGTGTCGATGTTGCGGAAATCGTCGTTGAGAGTTTTGTATGCCAATTCTGAGATCGCACCTGCTAACTCTACACCAGTGGGACCCGCTCCGACAATCACAAAAGTCAACCAAGCACGGCGTAGTTCGGGATCAGTTTCTTTTTCTGCTGCTTCAAATGCCGAAAATATCCGGCGACGTATTTCTATGGCGTCTTCAACAATTTTCAAGCCAGGAGCCAATGGTCTCCAGTTATCGTGACCATAATAGGAATGGTTAGCACCTGTGGCAACAATTAATGTATCGTAGGGTATTATTCTATCACGCAGAATAACTTCTTTGGCTTCTGGATCAATATCATTTACTTCTCCCAACAACACTTTTGTATTCTTGCTTTTCCTGAATACAGCTCGTAATGGTGAAGAGATATCAGCAGGTGATAGCGTACCTGTCGCAACTTGATATAAAAGCGGTTGAAATAAATGAAAGTTACGTTTATCAATAAGAGTCACATTGACATTCGCTTTGGCAAGAGTCTTTGCTGTATACAGTCCACCAAAGCCTCCACCAATGATTACAACGCGATGTAGTGCATTATTCTCATGTACAACTACCATTAGAACTATTTCCTTTTGTTAAGAGGGTTGTAAAGTTTCTTAACAAATATCTAACAAAATTAGAATAAAGGCTGCCGTTTATTCGTAGCATTTGAAGAAATACTAAAAGTAGTCTAAATTACAGTCATATCGCTTTTAGTCTAAACTCCAGTTCATAACCCAAACCGCGTAAATTCTCTTTTATTATCGCTTCTAACCCTGCCGACTCCTGGAATTGCTACTCTAACTTCTTTGTCAAATGCAGCATTTTCTCCTCAAAAGCCTGATCATCATCCTCAACTTCCTCTGCTCTACATATGTGCGGCTAAATATAGTAGTCATTTTTACTTTCAATGCTTAGATTGTAAATTTTTGACATATATTTGAGTAACGTTATTAAACTTTTTGCATGGAAAGTGTCAATCTTAAATCTTTCATGAATAGATATTAAAGAAAATAACAACAACAGTATTATTCAGTGTTATTACTGAGTTGAGTTATGAGAAAAGTTTTCTTAAATAAGTATATACAGCTATTAACTGCTCATGAGCACTTATATGACTTTTTGTACAAAAGTTAGCAAAATCACGTGTGTCCCTAACGTAAACCCTTTCACAATAAACAGCTAGATTTTACAGATATGTCACACTATCAAGGTAAATTTGATACTAGTAACCCGAAAGTGGCTCATGGTAAGTTTTTGACAGTGTTTCAATGCAAACTTTTGCAAAAAAGTCTACAAGAAGATTTACCTGAATCATACCGCCAGCGTATCCAGATTATGTTGTTGGTAGATGAGGGGAAATCCCAAACGGAAATTTGTCGAACTTTAGGGTGCTCTCCAGCAACAGCAAGGCATTGGACGCATATAGCCCGTACTGGTATGGCGCACCAATGGCAGGATTGTCCAATTGGTCGTCCAATGGCTGTTAATGACGAATATTTGCAGCGTTTGCAGCAACTAGTCAACAATAGTCCTCGTGATTACGGCTATTCTTTTCAACGTTGGACAGGAAACTGGCTGAGAAAACATTTGGCAAAGGAATTTGGAGTTGAGGTGAGCGATCGCCATATCCTTCGCCTACTCAAACAGATGGGATTATCTACTAAACCACAACCAAAAAATGCTGACAAAGACACGAATAAGACTGACTTGGCTAAGAGTTCAAAAATCTTAATTCGTGACCTCAATTCGGCTAATCCGCCGGATTGCACTGAATTATTGCCTCTTAATCTCACATTTAGGAGGAACTGATTCAGATATCTATGGTGCACAATCCAACACAAGCGCACTTGCTTGTCTTAAAACAGTTGAACAATGCTCTAGGATATTCTCTTTCTGAGGAAGAGTTTCAACGTTGCTTTCAGGCGGCTAAAATCTTTAATCCAAAAGTCGGAAAATTCTGGCAAGGAAACCACGTTGAACCCGGGATCTACATTGTTGTTGCTGGGAAGGTAAGGTTGCTAAACGACGCAGAAGAATTGATAGCCTCTTTGGAGGTGGGTGCGTCGTTTGGTGAATTTACCTTATTTCCCGATTCTGATTTTCAGCCTTACAAAGCTAGGGCTGCGTTGAATTTACAGGTGTGCTTTATCTCAAAAGAGGTGCTGCTACCACTTATGGCTAAACACCCACAAATTCGGGAACACTTGCAGAATCAAGCGCAAACGCGCAACTCCCGACTTTTGGGGAGAAATGACTCTCAAACAACATTTGTCAATGTAGACAAACCATATCCTAAGATAAATGTTTCCTCAACATCAGCAGTACAACCAAAGCAAGGGAAAAGGATAAGCAAAGCTTACTTTCCAAATCCTACGCAACGAGTTGGGCATTTTTGGCAACGGATGATTCGACGCTATCCGTTTTTTGCCCAACAAAGTGGATCTGACTGCGGTGCTGCTTGTTTGGTGATGATATCTCGTTATTGGGGGAAACGCTTCAGTATCAACCGCGTCCGGGATATTGCCAATATTGACCGCAGTGGCGCGTCGTTGCGCGGGTTATCGGCGGCTGCAGAAAGTCTTGGGTTTGGTACGCGACCTGTAAAAGCGAGTGTTGACCAGTTGGCGAAGCAGAAATTACCTGCCATTGTCCACTGGTTCGGGAAGCACTACATCGTTCTCTATGAAATTAACAAAAGAAATGTCATAGTTGCAGACCCCGCCATTGGTCAACGCACCCTCAGCCATGCGGAATTTAAAGCAAAATGGACTGGCTACACACTGCTTCTAGAACCCACAGCCTTGTTAAAGGATGCCAAAGAAACAACAACTCCCTTTTGGCAATTCTTTGAATTGATCAAGCCCCATTCTGTTGTCATGCTAGAAGTGCTTGTCGCTTCTATATTTATCCAGATATTTGGACTTGTTACTCCCTTATTTACCCAGTTAATTTTAGACCGAGTGGTGGTGCAGCGTTCGGAACTCACGTTAACGGCGGTGGGGTTGGGGTTGCTGATTTTTAGCCTGTTTCGCGTAGCGATCATGGGTTTGCGACAATATCTCCTATTTCACACGGCAAATAAGCTGGATGTGGCATTAATTGTGGGGTTTATTCGCCACACTTTGCGACTTCCTCTCTCGTTTTTTGAATCTCGTTATGTTGGAGATATTATCTCTCGCGTACAAGAAAACCGCAAAATCCAACGCTTCCTTTCTGGTGAGGCTTTGTCTATCCTGCTGGACTTCCTCACGGTTTTTATCTATCTAGGATTGATGTTTTGGTATAGCTGGAAAATGGCATTGCTGGCGTTGGTGATTATACCGCCTTTTTTCTTGCTGGCGTTGATTGCGACACCTTTTTTACAAAAGATTTCCAGAGAAATCTTTCATGCTGTGACCAATGAAAGTAGTTACCTGATTGAAATCATGACTGGTGTGCGGACGGTAAAATCCACGGCGGTAGAACAAACAGTGCGTTGGCATTGGGAGGAGTTATTACATAAGGAGGTAAAAACTAACTTCTCCGGACAAGTTATCAGCAATGGTCTGCAAATATTTAGCAATACTATTCAAGCCGTAGCAACTACCCTCTTGCTATGGTTTGGAGCATCTTTGGTGATTCAAAATCAATTAACCATTGGGCAATTGGTAGCATTTAATATGCTGGTAGGTCAGATTATTTCACCCTTCCAACGATTAACCGTGTTGTGGAATCAATTGCAGGAAGTGGTGATTGCAACCGAACGCATTAATGATGTGTTAGATGCAGAACCAGAAGAAGATTTTCAGAATCAAACACGGCAATTTTTACCAGACATTCATGGACACATCTGCTTTAAAAATGTCACCTTTCGTTATCACAAAGAAAGCGACATTAATATTCTACAAAATCTCAACTTTGAAATACAACCAGGGCAAATGGTGGCGCTGGTGGGACGTAGTGGATCAGGGAAAACGACAATTTCTAAGTTGGTTTTAGGGTTGTACCCTCCAACAGATGGTCAGATATTGATTGATGGACTAGATATTACGAGTATTTCCCTGCGTTCCTTACGTTCGTCTGTTGGAGTTGTTGATCAGGACACTTTTTTGTTTGGCAGCACGATTCGAGAAAATATCAGTTTAGGACATCCAGGGGCAACTTTAGAAGAAGTCATTGAAGCGGCAAATTTAGCAGGTGCTGATGAGTTTATTAAAAAGTTGCCTATGGGTTATGAAACCCAAATTGGTGAAGGTGGGGGTTTGTTGTCTGGTGGACAACGTCAGCGGATTGCGATCGCCAGAGCATTATTAGGTAATCCCCGCTTATTAATTTTTGACGAGGCGACTTCCCATCTAGATACAGAGTCAGAACGTATTATTCAAAGGAACTTAAACACAATCCTCAAAGGACGAACTGCTTTAGTCATTGCTCATCGCCTCTCAACGATACGAAATGCAGATTTGATTTTGGTTTTAGACAAAGGTGTGTTGATTGAGAGTGGAACTCACGAAGCATTAATGGCAAAGCGAGAACATTATTTCTATCTCAATCAACAACAGCAGCTGAACATGGCGGCGTGAGAGGACAAGGGGGAATTGACTGCCCATTCCCTCATACCTTGCTTAGGACTTACGCAGAAGAGATCCCCCAACCCCCTTGGAAAGGGGGCTTTTAAGATTCCCCCCTTGGGCTAGGGGGGATCCAGGTTTCGGGTTTTCAGTGCGTAAGTCCTGTTGCTGCCAAAATCCAAAACTTTGTAAGGATACATCATGACAAATACGTTAAATGGAAAGGTTCACACTCACATCCAAGAGAGTAAAAACTATCAGGAAATTCTCAACTCTCAAATCTCAGTTAAGCCAAGTGATAAGCCAAAGGATGATTGGTCTGAGGTCACTCAAGATTTACTTGATAGCTTACCTCACGTTTGGACGAAAGGATTACTATATTTTCTGTTGAGTTTTTCGGCTATTGTTTTGCCTTGGGCGATGTTGTTTAAAGTTGATGAAACAGGTACTGCAAGAGGAAGACTTGAGCCTAAAGGTAAGACAGTTAACTTAGATACTCTTGTTACCGGAACTGTTGCCAAAATTCCGGTGAAAGAAGGTGAATTAGTCAAACCTGGGGAGCCTGTGTTGATATTGGATTCGGAATTAGTTAAAACCGAATTACATCAGATAAAAGAGAAATTGGAAGGGCAGTTAAATCGCCTGTCGCAGTTGAATGTTTTGAAAAAACAGTTAGTTGTCGCTTTGACAAC
>NZ_QMEB01000159.1:7417-15161 GCF_012912135.1 Brasilonema bromeliae SPC951
GGCTCAAATTGAGCAAGCGCAGCAGAATTTTAGTGCTCTCAAAAATTCTTATGAACTACAAAAAGAAGAAAAACTGACACAAGTCAACCAGGCAAGAGAAACTGTTGAGTCTAGTCAAACAGCAAGTAAGTTTGTAGAGAGTGGTTTAGCAAGTGCCCAGCAGGAGGTGAAACGCTATAGACAGTTAAGTCAAGAAGGGATTGTTGCAGAAGTTAATGTTGTACAAAAGCAAGACATGGCAAACGAAAGGCAAAAGTCGTTTGCACAAAGTCAATCAGAGATTTCGCAAGCGAAACTACGCTTAGCAGAACAACAAAGTCATTATCAGCAGACTATTCGCAAAGCCAAAGCTGAGATTGAACAGGCTTACTTGCGCCTGAAGGAACAGCAAAGAAGTTATCAAACTTTGACTCATTCTGGGAAGCTAGCTGTCTTAAAAAGTGAAGAACAACTGAAGAATCTCGAAACAGAAATGACTACCCTCAAGTCAGAGATTGCTCAAAGTAAAAGTCAAATTCAAAGTTTACAGCTACAGTTAGGGCAAAGAGTCTTAAAATCACCGGTTGCTGGTAGGGTGTTTCAGTTACCAATACAAAGGGCTGGGGCTGTCGTGCAGTCAGGAACAATGATTGCAGAAATTGCTCCAGAAGGTGCGCCTTTAATTATTCGGGCACAGATAACGACAGCCGAGAGTGGTTCATTGCAGAAAAAAATGCCAGTCAAGCTAAAGTTTGATGCTTATCCATTCCAGGATTATGGAGTTGTAGAAGGAGAATTGGTGGAGATTTCTCCTACTACAACAGAGGTGGTAACAGCTAATGGAAAAGTGGCAGCTTATAACTTAGAAATTGCCCTGAAACAGAATTGTATTCCCAAGGCAGATAAATGTATTTCCTTGCGTCCTGGAGATACAGCGACAGCTGAGGTGATTGTACGACAACGTCGGATTATTGATTTTCTGCTCGATCCGTTTCAGCAGTTGCAGAAAGGCAATTTTAAATTATAGAAAGTGCTAGGTTTAAGTTCGTTTACTTAATTGGAATAAATATGATGTTAAATCCTGTTACTATTACCAGTGAAGATGTTCTTCAACAAGTCAAGCTATCTTGTAAAATTCCGGAAATTATCCAAGAGATTGTAACCCGTAAAATTGTTGCAGTTGCTGCTGAGAAGATTGGTATTGAAGTAGAAGATGAAGTACTCCAGAAAACAGCAGATACTTTCCGATTAATAAACAACCTTGGAAGTGCTGAAGAGACATGGCTATGGCTCCAAAAACATCACCTTTCCATTGAAGACTTTGAACAAATCGCATACACCAGCAGCATTTATGGAGAGTTGGTCAAACATCTGTTTGCAGATAAAATTGAACCCTATTTCTTTGAAAACCAACTAGACTATATTGGCGCAGTCATGTACGAAGTTGTCTTAGATGATGAAGATTTGGCAATAGAGCTTTATTACACTATAAAAGAAGGTGAAATGAGCTTTTATGATGTTGCTCACACATATGTCCAGGACACAGAGTTACGCCGAAAATGCGGATATCGGGGGACAGTGTATCGTAAAGATTTAAAGCCAGAAATTTCTGCTGCTGTGTTTGCTGCTAAGCCGCCTCAGCTTCTCAAGCCAATTGTGACGTCTTCAGGAATCAATTTAATTTTTGTGGAAGAAATCGTTCAACCACAATTGGATGATAAACTACGCAATAAAATAACTACAGATTTCTTCTCAGAGTGGCTCAAACAACAAATTGACCAGATGAAAATCATTCCGGACTTATCATAAGATCAACTAGTTCTTTTATGTCCAGATTAATAACAGAGTGTTTACTTTAAGAAAAAACCTGCATCTTACTTGAGTAAGATGCAGGATAAGACTGAGCAATAAATTCAGAAGTAAAGCGAGTGAATGTCATTCTTTATGAAGAAGATTATCACTCAAGCTTTATTTCTCAAATTGATAGAAACGATTAGTGATCTAACTTTTTAGTAGTAGTACCGGTAGTAAGGGTAGTATCCATACCCCCCATAGTTATCTCCAGCTTTACCGTCGCCAATATTAATGTTATTGCCGCTGTTTCCGCCGCCAAGAATAATGGTATTGCCGTTGTTTCCGTCTCCACCTTTTGTTGCATCAAGCTCAGTATTTGATAGCTCATTGATATAGCTGTCAGAGGTTGGCAGTTGAGCAATTGTAATCTTAGCCATTTGAAATGTATTCCTGGTTCAAGTTCTTTGTTTTAGGATTGGACTTTGTCTTGTCTTTTCCTGTTAACTATCTTCTGCTATTTTCTTTAGGTATTCAAGGTTTGAATGACTAGTGAATAGACAAAAAGGATGCAGTTATATCTCGTATAACTCTCATAAATTATGCTAGATGGATCATTGTTTTTATAAACATCTATCGTGTGGCAAAAAGAAGGTTTTTATGACAACATAATGAAAACATTTATGTCTGTTTTACTAGATAAAATTTGTCTGGATATTTAGTTGCTTTGCTGTATTTATAAAGTTTCTTTCATTCGTAACGGGTGGTGATACGCCCAAAAGGAGTGCGATCGCTCCCCACCATCGCACTCCTTTCAAATCCCCTCATTCTTCCTCTCTAATTTCCTCGCAACGCTGGTTGTATACGAGATATTTCAACTGCACGGTTTAATTTCAGTCCGTTAACAGTGTTCCAGCCAGAATGCAAAGCGAGGACATAATAATTACCGCCAATATTGCCGATAATTGCGCCGCCAGAAGCCCCGCCTTTTGTATCGCAGTTGTGGTACAGTAAGTTATCTTTTTGCCGGAGAATGCTGCATCCCAAGTGAACGCCAGCAGTCATCCTTTCTCCAGCTGTAAATTCTTGGTATTCTTTTTTCTTGGGGTTAGGAAAATCAGCAGAATAACCAACTAGGGCAAATTTTTGTGTATCCCCTACAAGGTCGAAGGATGGTAGAGATTTCAAAGGAATAACACCGTATTTTTTCCCAAGAGGTCTGTCAAGTTTGAGAATAGCCCAGTCGTCTACATAATCTGCCAATGTCCCGCTTTTGAAGTCTGTTCCAGCCTTAGCAGTGGTTGCATAGGCGATATCATTTTTATCGCGTACTTGACCGTTAATTAAATTCGGTTTAAAGGCGATCGCCCGACTGACTTTACGAGTATCAGGATTAACTACGCAGTGAGAATTAGTCAACACCAAATCATCAGCTATCAGCGTACCCGTGCAACTGTAGTCTTGACCGTCAGCATCTATTCCTTCAATTTTACCAACCGCTGACCAAGGTTTTTTTCTACTAGTCATCGGGATACGGTCATCTGCGCCAATAATAGCCTGTCTTGCGTCGGGTGGTTCATCAATCTCTTTGACATCACTTGGCGAGACGGGTTTTTTGTCAATGACTAAATTAAAATCTGCAAGATTTGTAACTGTAGTAAACTTCGGCGGTACTGGTTTAGACTGTGCTTGCACAGATAGCGTTGCCCAAACACCTAACAGCATTGTACCCACAAGACCTGCTAAAAAAGGAAGAATAAATTGCCGTTTCATTTGTAGTTCCTCCTAACTCCGAAATTTTGAATGAGCGAATTTTGAATTTTGAACTTTGAATGAGCGAATTTTGAATTGTTACCGCCATTCCCCTTGCAGGGTAAAAGCCGCCCAAGAATAAGGGTTGCGCCACTCCTCCTGCTGCCACATTTCTAGCTGTGCTGCTCTCATTGCTGCTGCTGGAGTTTTGCCCTGTTGCAATATTTCTTTGTAGAATTCGCTCATCAACTTTGATGTTGCTTCATAGTCAACCTTCCACAAAGACACCACAACTCGCGCCGCTCCTGCATACATCAATCCTCTTGTCAAGCCTAATAATCCTTCTCCTTTGACTTCCTTGCCCAGTCCAGTTTCACAGGCACTCAGTACCAACAATTCTGCTGGGTAGTCGAGATTGAATAAATCAGGCAGTTGCAAAAAGCTTTTTTGTTGTTGGTTGCCATTTTTATCTACCTGGGATAGCACTATTCCTGATAATTCTGGGTTAATCTCGTTGAGTATGCCGTGGGTTGCAAAAAGCAGGTAGCGGTATTGACTAAGTTGTGGGTTAGTTGCCCAGGTATAATTAGCATCAAAATCAAAAGCATGTAACCTTTGTGGCTGGGAAACTAGTTTCATAATTTCCTCAGCCTGTTTTCGCGTTCCTTCGATCCGCAAAAAATTGCCTATTTTTATGTCTCTAGTTGCCCTCATTAAGGCAGACTTATCTAGCTCAATTGCAGTCTGCGATGTTTGAGTTGTTGGTTGGTCATTTTTGTTGAGCGCAGGGTTTTTGACAACTCCTGTCACACGTTTATCTGTGTTGCTAAACACTGGATCAGCAAGAATGGCTAGCGTCTTTGGTGCTTTTTGGCGTCCTTTGAGTTCTTGCCGGAGAATGTCAATGGTTGTAGCGGAAGGTAAGCTAACTATTTCGTGGTTGAGTAGCAATGGTTGATAATTTTGTGCGCTAACAGATGATTGTGGCACAGTCAGCACAGTGAAAGGAATGTATTGCAATGCACCATCGGCGACAATTAGCAAGCGTTTTTGACCCAAATCTTTTGCAACAGGAGCAAGGATGAGTTGACTAAGTTGATCGGCGGCTTTTGCTGTTTGTTCTGGGGAAACTTTATTCATCCCAGAGTCACTTAAGAGTTTGCGTAAATCCTCTACTTTTTGCTCTATTTCTTTGCGTCCTGCTAGTTCGTAGCTTTGCACTGAATTAGGAGTCACCGCCCAAAGGTAGCTTCGTTCTTCACCGAGGGAATATTGCAATAGCAACGTGTCTTTATCTAGCTGTTGCTGAATTTGAGGCAAAGTCAGGGGGTTGGGATACTTTAAATTTGCATATTTCGTATTAGTCCTAATTTTTGTTTCTAATTCACGGTATTGGTTCAGAAGATTTGCAATTTCTGTGTTCAGGGTTGCGATTTGTTGTTCGCTGACCTTGATCTTAGATTCAAATAGTGATGCTAACCGTTTCTGTCGCGCTTCCAAAAGAAACTGTAAGCGGCGTTCTTCTGCCAAAAGTTTTGGATCAGCGCCTTTGCGGATATTAGCATGAGCTTCGGTTAATAGTTCTATTAAACTGCGGGCGCGAGAGCGTTCGCTGATGTGCAGCGCTTCTGCATCGTATCCTTTGGACGGGTCTTTTTTGTGCAACCGCATCAACAGGTCGATGTAGAATTGGTAATAATCCTGGACTGTGGCAAAGTAGGAACTACGCAAGTCTTGACTCGTGACTTTGGTACGTATCCCTTCAATAATTTCAGTTGTTTGTTTAATGTAGGTGAGAGCTGCTTGTAAATTACCTCTGTCGCGTTCATTCACAGCAATTTGGTAAAGTGTTGCTGCTTCCTCTGCTTTGTTACCTAAAGTTTTTCTGATGGCGAGTTCTTGATTGTGGTTATCAATCGCTGTTTGATATTGTTTTAAAGAGTTGTATGTTTTACCCATCTGTCTGAGAGCACCGGCTTCTGTATACTTATTTCCTAATTGTTGGATCAAAGATTTTGACTGCTCAAATAATAACAGCGCTTGTTGATAATCTCCCTTTTCCCGGTATATTTTCCCTTGTAAAGCTAAGCCAGCGCTTTCTAAGTGTTTGTCCTTCTGCTGACGCACCATAGAAAGAGACTTGCTGGCATTATTTAGCGCTTTGTCATACTCCTTTAATGACAGGTAAGTTCTTCCCAAATCACCGAATAGAAGTGATGGTTGAACTAGACCTCCGATCTGTTGACTCAGAGACAGCGCTTTGTTGTAATATTCTATAGCTTGAGGATAATCTTTCATTTGATGATAAGCATCACCAATGGAGCTCAGACTGAAAACTTCATTTTTACGATCGCCTAATTGCCGATATAAATCCAGCGCCTGTTGACTAGTGTTAATACTCTGCTGATAGTCGCCTAATGACCTGTAGAGCTTCGCCATATTGCTGAGAGTGTCGGCTTGTCCACCGCGTATTTTTAGTTGACGCTGAATAGTGAGTGCTTGATTGAAGGTATCGAGTGCTTTCTGATACTCACCTTGTGATGCATAGATATCTGCTTGATTGTTGAGTATTTCAGCTTCTTCTACACGGTTGTTAATAGCACGGGCAACGGTAAGCGCTTCCTCTAAGGCATCCAGTGCTTTCCCATACTCCCCAATGAACACCTGGTACAAACTAGATATTTGCCTCAGAGCCGAGATTTCTCGTTGACGAGCTCCTACTTTTTTAGACAGCGAGCGCGCTTGTTGCAAGTAATCAAGCGCTTTCTGATATTCGCCCAATGATCGGTAAGTAGATGCAAAATTCACCAGAATACTTGCTTGAGATAGTCGATCTTGAGGAACTTGTTGTAATAGTCTCTGTGCTTGCTGTAGCTGTTCCAGCGCTTTCTGATTCTCACCTAATGTAGTGTAAACACTGTTCCTAAACTCAAGGACTGTAACCTGTCCAGAGATATCGTTAATTCGGCGGTAGATTTCTAGAGCCTTATCCGACGAGTCAAGAGCATTCTTATTCTCACCCCACTTCCAATATGTTGTACCCATAAACCAATAAGTACTGGCTTGGCTTGGAGGATCATTTTGTTGAAGAGCTAAAGCTTGTTTGTATGCTTGAATTGCTTCTTGGTGCTTATCAAACTGTTCTTCATAGATTTTAGCGATAAACTTCAAAGTATCAGCCTCTTTCTCTGGTTGTTTTTCAGAGCGATACATGGAAAGCGCAAGGTTGAAATTTTCCAAAGCTTTTTGGTTATCATCCATGTTCGAGTATGTTACTCCCAGACCCCAGAGGGTGTCAGCTTCTTGAGATGTCAACTTCTGTTCACGACTAATAGCTAGTGCTAGTTTTTCATATTCCAACGCTTTGTTGTATTCGACTAAAAGCGAGTAGACAGCACCAATATTCTGTAGCACGACTACTTCCAATCTTTTATCGGGTAATTGTCGCGCGAATTTTAATGCTGCTTCATCTTTTTGAATTGCTTGTTGCTTTGATTCTAGAGTCCCCTCATTAGCCAGTTTTATCCCTTCATTCAACAGTTTAAGTCCTTCGTGTTCCAGTTTTTTTTGCTCTGGGGTCAAGGTATTTTCTGGTTTTGTGTTTGACTGCTGTGCTATCTGCAAATTTGCATTTCTTGGTGTTGCTACTACAGAGTCAGATAACAAGACTGCTGTGAGTAATAATGTTAAACTGTAACGAGAAAACTTAGAAAATGAGCAGCAAAAAATACACCGAAGCTTTGCACTCCTGTTCATATTTAAGCCTCAATAATTTATCAATGACAGCGATATTATTGCGAGCGCGAATCCTGATATTGATTGTTTATTTAATTGTTTGAGAGATTCTCTGGAGAATGTAATGTTGATTGTATAACGTTCATTTACGCAAGCCAATATGCGTTTCTGTTTTCGTAACAAAATTACTGAAAATCTTCAGAATCATTGGGAGGCAGAGCCTCTAGATGTGCATTCCCATGCTGAGCATGGGAACGAGAGATTGATTTATTTTCTTTTGAGTAAATAAATTAAATGGGATTTGCCCACGATTCTCGCTTTACCTCACCCCGGTTTTGTCTTGCGCCAAAACCGCCCCTCTCCTTACTAAGGAGAGGGGACGTGATAGCGCAGCGTGGCGTTAGCCATAGCGTAGCTTTACGGTGAATCCAGCGCTGCAGGAGGGTTTCCCTCCGCAGGCGACTGGTGAACCCGAAGGGGGGTGAGG
>NZ_QMEB01000160.1 GCF_012912135.1 Brasilonema bromeliae SPC951
GGCAGCGTTAACTGATGGGTGAATCCCGCACACCACTAAACTCATTAGTTCCACGAGGCTAGAAAAAAGTAATTCTCGCGTGTACTGGGATGAAGCGTTTTCTTCAAAGATACGGTCAATTGTTTCTGGCGCAAATACCCTTTCCATCAACCCTCGAACCATTACACTAATTGGACTCTGTTTTTCAAAACGCTCAAATATTGCACCCAGCATTGCCCATATCCTCCGCTACTTTTTAGTTTGCGATACGCCCCATGCGTCTGCGCTTCGCGCAATCGCATGGCATTATTATCTGATAATTTGTCACCTTGACAGGGCTAGTGCTGCGTCCTAAGGTACAAGGAACCTGGGTATTGCATCAACTGCTGCAAGACCATCCCAACAGCTTGTTTATTAGCTTCTCTTCTTTAGCCGATTTATATCAAGTTCGGATGAACACTTATAATTAAGTTGCTCTAGTTTTTGGCCACCAGTGGTAGCAAGTTAGACCAGAAATGAAATCATGTTGTTTCATCAGTTTTTGACAACGAAGCACTAACAGAGCTTCTAGTTCATCTAAAGAATGTGGGGAGGTATTAGCAACAATCTCGTTAGTCAGAGGCCACAAACGTTCTGCGGGCTGTAGTTCAGGTGAATAAGCAGGTAAATAGATTAAATCGATACCTTGTGGTAGAACCAAATCATGACTGACATGCCAACCCGCTTGATCAATAGCTAGAAGCACTCGTTTGTTACGCCCTAAACCGTATTCACTGGCAAAATCAGCCAAGACGCGATTAAATATCTGTGTGTTTACTTGCGGAAGAATCCACCAATAAGTTTCACCTGATTCTGGGTGTACAAAACCATATAACCACATCCATTTATACTTTTGGCTCACTGAGGCGACGGGTTGTTCACCTTCTGGTACCCAAACTCGACGGAGGATCGGATGAAGTCCCAGACGATGTTCATCCATGCTCCAAACCTCAATTTCGGCGTTTGGATATCGTGCTTGCAGAAATTTGAGCTTCAAGTCGAGTTTTTTTTCCAGTTTTCTTGCTCCACAAGCTCACTCATCCGATGTTCTGGGCGAGGGACACGCAGCCGATATCTCATTTGTTGTAGATACTCCCATCCCCGATATCGACTTATACGTTTGCCTGTCAGTTCACTTAACCAATCTGCCACCTTGCGACCATTCCATAACCCACCATCTGGTGCTTTACCTTCTAGTACTTGCCACAGTTGTGCTTGTTGTACATCTGTTAAGTTTGATTCTTTCCCTGGGTTATGATGCCGTTGATCCCCCAACGCGCTTTTCCCCTGTTGGTTGTAGCGTTTTACTAACTGATAAATCCAGATTCTTGTATATCCTGTTAGTTGCGCCACCTCAGTCACCGTTTTGCCTGTCGCTAATAACCAAATTATTTGGTAATGGCTGCGTTCTGTTGCTTGTGTTGTCTGACGATAGCAAACCCACAATTCCTCCGTACTCATGTGGTTAACGATACGCGGAGCGTCAAGCCTCCGGCTTATCCCAATCCGTTTGGGCATATGACCTACATAGATGCACTACAACTTTTCTGGCTTTATTATAACTATTCATCCGAACTTGATATAAGTCGGCATCGGGGATGGGAGTACCTCAAACAAATGACATTTCGTCTACGTGTTCCCAGGCCGGAACATCGGTCAAGTGACCCAATAGAGCAAGAAAATTGGAAAAAAAACTCGATTTGAGGCTGAAATTTCTCCAAGCTAGATATCCAAACGCCGAAATAGAGATTTGGAGCATGGACGAGCATCGTATTGGACTTCATCCAATCCTACGTCGAATTTGGGTTTCAGAAGATGAACAAGCAATTCCCTCAGTAAGAAAAAGGTATAAATGGATGTGGCTGTATGGGTTCGTACACCCAGAATCAGGTGAAACTTATTGGTGGATTCTTCCGACTGTAAACACTGAGATATTTAATCGAGTTTTAGCTGATTTTGCAAGGGAATACGGTCTTGGAACTGACAAAAGGATTCTCTTAGTTGTTGACCAAGCTGGTTGGCATACAAGTAATGATTTAGACTTACCGTCAGGGGTCGATTTAATCTACTTACCTACCTACTCACCTGAATTACAACTCTTCAGTTAGGTTGTGGCCTCTAACTAACGAGATTGTAGCAAATTATTCCCCAAATTCTTTAAATGAACTCGAAGAACTTATGGTGCTTCGTTGCCAAGAAATTATGAAACAGCACCACTTAATTCAAGGACTAACTTGCTACCACTGGTGGCCAAAAACAAGGGCGGCTTAATTATAAGTAATCATCCGAACTTGATATCAGCGCTAGCGCTACTACAGTACCTGCTAGGATATCTGCTTTAGTATTGGAGAACCATTCTCGCTTTAAAACGGTTGTGTTCAAGTTTTCCTCTGCTATTTAGGTGTGGAATATTAAGATATACAGACTGTCAGCTACATCTTTTACTTAGTGAAGTAGCTTGATGATTATTTGAGACCTCAGCGTTGTACCTCTATTACTTGCAATGCGCTCTATAAAAGAAACGCCATTCATCCTGTTCCTTGTTAAGAGTTAAGCGTTCCCTATTTCCTCAATAGACACCAAAGTGGATTTTAGATTTGCGATTAATCCTAAATCTACAATCTAAAATCCAAAATCTAGTTACCGATTGACTGCAGCTGCTTCTCGCGCTGCGGCTGCTTGTTCTGGGTGAATACCAAGGCGGGTAAGATTAATTCTGCCTTTGTTATCAATTTCTCGCACTTTAACAATCACTTCATCACCAACTGTGACTTCGTCCTCAACTTTGCCAACACGGTAGTCAGCCAGTTGCGAAATGTGGATCATCCCTTCCTTGCCAGGAAGAAATTCCACAAAAGCACCTATTGGTATAATTCGTGTTACTCTGCCTACGTAAACATCACCTTCATTGAGCTTTCTTGTCATGCCTTGGATAATGATCCGTGCTTTTTTCGCTTTGGTTTCATCCACAGCAGAAATCGTCACTGTGCCATCATCTTCAATGTCAATTTTAGCTCCAGTTTCCTCAGTGATACCCTTAATCGTCTTGCCTCCTGGTCCAATGACCAGACCAATCATGTCTGGATCAATCCGGATAGTCAACAGACGTGGGGCATAAGGTGACATTTCACTGCGCGGTTGTTCGATTGTCTGAAGCATTTTCTCCAGAATGTGCAACCGTGCTGCTTTGGCTTGGTTGATGGCTTGGGAAATAACATTTAAGGACAGACCGGAAATTTTCATATCCATTTGTAGGGCGGTTATGCCTTTGTCTGTCCCGGCAACTTTAAAGTCCATGTCGCCCAAAAAGTCTTCTATACCCTGAATATCAGTCAGGACTCGGACTTCGTCGCCTTCCTTAATCAAACCCATTGCAGCACCACTGACGGGTTTAGAAATGGGTACGCCTGCATCCATCAATGCCAGTGTCGAACCGCACACTGAACCCATTGAGGTGGAACCGTTGGAAGAAAGCACTTCCGATACCACTCGAATCACGTAAGGGAATTGTTCTTTTGGCGGAAGCACAGGTAATAGCGCTCTTTCTGCCAGCGCGCCGTGACCGATTTCCCGACGTCCTGGTGCACGTAAGGGTTTTGTTTCCCCAACGGAGAACGGTGGGAAATTGTAATGGTGTAGGTAGCGCTTATGTTGATCCTGTTGCAAGTCATCAGCCAGTGATTGAGCATCTCCTGGTGTACCGAGAGTGCAAGCAGATAGCACCTGAGTTAATCCCCGGTTAAACAGACCGCTACCGTGGACTCGCTTGGGCAAAATGCTAACACCACAAGATACGGGACGTACTTCATCAAGCTTACGACCGTCAACACGAACATTATCTTCGATGATTTGACGGCGCATGAGCTTTTTGGTAAGGTCTTTGAAGGTATTATCAAGAGCCTTACTATTTGCCAATGCGGCAACGCGAACAGAATCTTCTTCTGCAAGTTCTGTGATCGCAGCTTTAATCGATTCCTTGACTGCATCTAAAGCTGTATCGCGCTGTGTTTTGTCGAAATCAAATTGTGACAGAATTTTCTTAATTTCAACAACAGCGCGATCGCGTATATAGTTTTCCAGCGTTGAGTCTACCTCTGGTGGCTCTTCGTGTGGAATTTCCAAACCAATTTCAGCAATCAAATCTTGCTGCGCCCTAATCAGATCCTGTACAGCTTCGTAGCCAAATTCAATTGCTTCGATAATGTCTCTCTCTGAGAGTTGATTTGCTCCTGCTTCCACCATGATGACACCTTCTGGTGAACCAGCAACTATCAGATCCAGGTCTCCAGCTTCAATTTCTGCATAGGTGGGGTTAATGATAAAATCATCTCCTACTAACCCGACACGCACTGCCGCCATTGGTCCGTTAAATGGTATTTTTGCCATTAAAGTGGCGATCGAAGCACCTGTGACTGCTAGCACATCAGGTGGTACCAACTCATCCATTGAGAGTGTCAGCGCAACAATTTGCAAATCATCTCGCAACCAAGACGGGAACAAAGGACGTAGTGGACGGTCAATTAAACGACTGGTGAGAGTTACTCTTTCTGGCGGACGACCTTCACGCCGCATAATTCCTCCAGGAATTCTACCTGCGGCATACAGTCTTTCTTCGTAATCTACTGTCAAGGGAAGAAAATCAATGCCCTCTCTGGCTTGTGATCGCGTAGCCGTCACCAAAACTGTTGTGTCCCCAGATTCTATCAACACCGAGCCACCAGCCTGGGGAGCTAAATGACCAACCTTCAGTCGAATATCCCGTCCGTCAAAGGATATTGACTTCTCAAATTCTCCCATTCAATTTTTTTTCCTTCTATGCACGCTATTCTCTCTCTGTGGCAATCCTAACATTTATGCCCTCTGGCTGGCGTCAGTTACACACTAAAGATCAACAACTTTAGACTTGAGCACCCAGTATCAAGTCTGTTGAGAGTGGTGGTAAGAGTGTTCATGAGCGATTGCTCTCCCAAATGTTAAGAAAGATCCAGGTAACGAATAACCGGAGCTTGTGGGGTGTATTATATTGCATTTGCAATCCGCTATAATCAGCAATCAGGCAGAATACTACTAGCTCTTTGATTAGGCAATTGTTTTGAGGAATGTATTTTATCTTTTAAAATAGCAAGATATGGTCATTTTTTGACCTTTTGTTCTTCTACTCTATGAAATCTTCTACGAATACCAAGTTGCATTGTGAAAGGGTAATTTGTCCGACTCAAGCGGAATGTAGTGTAGCTTGGCAATCTCATGCCTCAAAATGACACCACCAGACGGCAAATTGGTATAAAATAGTATAAAAAAATGTGTAGTTTGTTTGCTAAAATTAATGATTACTTTTGCAAAATCATCATTCAATTGATTAGCCTTGAAAAGATTTAGTCATAATATGAGAAGTCAAAGAGTGATGTAATTTTCGACAAAATAGAACAGACTATTGACCTTAGTTTAGCGAACATCTGAGTAATTGTTAAATGGCAATTTTACACGGTACTTGGTTAACACAAAACAGTGGTTGTTTATTTGTTTGGGGGGAGACTTGGCGAACTCTTGGGACAAATTGTAGTAAGAGTCCGTTAAATGATGTATCAAAACATCCTCTGGCAATGACACCATTAGAGTTAATCGAGTGGCTGCATTCACGTAAGATTTCAATTGTTAAAATACCGCACTCCAAACATGTAGAGACGTCACAGACAAAATCTCTAAAAAATGGGAAAACGTCCAAAGCAGACAGTGCAGCCGATGTGATGCCAACACACTCCCAAATTGTTGCCCTACCAAGTTATATCTTAGAAAATACTTATGAGGGAACAGTTGAAATCTTTCCAGCGCATTCTGCCACATTAGATTTACCAAATAAAACTCCGCAATACTTACAACCGTGGATTGTTGAAGGTTTTTGCCTCAACCCCGAAGAGGCAATAAAATTTCTGACCTCGTTACCTCTAAGTGTACCTAACGGGGAAGATAGTTTTTTGGGAGGAGATTTACACTTTTGGGTGCAGGTAGCCCGGTGGAGTTTAGATCTCATTTCGCGTGGTAAGTTTTTGCCCACAATTCAACGCCAAAGCGATCATTCTACAGTCGCGAAATGGCAAGCACTTTTAGATAGCGCCCAAGATGGAACTCGTTTAGAAAAATTTTCTCAATTGATGCCATTGGCTTGTCGAACTTATCAGGAAAGTCTGGAAGATGGGCCAGATGAGGAAATTGAGTTGGCAAAATCCTCCTCATCTGTTCAGATAAACTTGCCACCCGAACCTCAAGAATTACTGCTGGGATTTCTTAATAGTACGATAGATGCTCAAGTACGAGCGATGGTGGGTTCCCAACCTCTGCTAGAAACCAGAGTGATGGCGTCTTTACCAGCGACGGTGCGACAGTGGTTACATTCTCTGACAACTGCGTCTAACACCTGCAGTGCTGATCCCTTTGGAGTGCAACGACTAGAGGCGGTGCTGAAAGCTTGGACTATGCCCTTGCAATACCAAATGGCGGGGAACAACCAGTTTCGTACCTGTTTTGTGTTGCGTTCTCCAGAGTCAGGGGGAGAGACTCATTGGACTTTAGCTTATTTCCTGCAAGCTGCTGATGATTCCAATTTTCTTGTGGATGCGACAACGATTTGGAACCACCCTTTAGAAAAATTTGTTTACCAAAATCGAACAATTGAACAACCGCAAGAGACATTTTTACGCGGTTTGGGATTGGCTTCACGATTGTATCCACCAATTGCAGCCAGCTTAGAAACTCCGTATCCTCAATTTTGCCACCTCAACCCAATTCAGGCTTATGAGTTTATCAAGTCTGTAGCATGGCGGTTTGAAGATAGTGGTTTGGGTGTGATTTTACCGCCTAGTTTAGAGAACCGCGAAGGATGGGCAAATCGTTTGGGTTTGAAAATCACTGCCCAAACATCTAGGAAAAAGCAGGAACGTTTGGGTTTAGAGAGTCTGTTGAATTTCAAGTGGGAATTGGCGATTGGTGGACAGACGATTTCCAAAGCAGAATTTGATAGGTTGGTGGCGCTTAATAGTCCATTGGTGGAAATTAATGGGGAATGGGTAGAATTGCGTCCCCAAGATATCAAAACAGCACAAACCTTTTTCGCTTCTCGTAAAGAACAAATGGCGCTGTCTTTGGAAGATGCTTTGCGTATCAGTACAGGAGACACTCAGACGATTGAAAAATTACCAGTCGTTAGCTTTGAGGCGTCTGGGGCATTACAGGAATTAATATCTGCCTTGACGAATAACAAAGCAGTTGAACCTTTGCCCACACCCGCCAGCTTCCAAGGAAAATTGCGACCTTATCAAGAACGTGGGATGGCGTGGCTTTCGTTTTTGGAACGTTGGGGCTTGGGTGCATGTCTGGCGGACGATATGGGATTGGGAAAAACGATTCAATTCATCGCCTTCCTCTTACACTTAAAAGAACAGGAAACACTGGAAAAACCAACACTGCTTGTTTGCCCAACTTCAGTTTTAGGAAACTGGGAAAGAGAAGTTAAGAAATTTGCTCCAACGCTAAAAGTTATGCAATATCACGGAGATAAGCGTCCTAAAGGTAAGACGTTTGTAGAAGCAGTCAACAAGCATGATATAGTCATCACTAGTTATCCGCTCATTCACCGCGATTTAAAATCATTGCAGAGCGTTTCTTGGCAAATCATCGTTTTAGATGAAGCACAAAATGTCAAAAATTCAGATGCAAAACAGTCACAGGCGGTACGACAAATAGAATCTACTTTTCGGATTGCTCTTACGGGAACACCAGTAGAAAATAGACTGCAAGAACTCTGGTCGATTTTGGATTTCCTAAATCCTGGTTATTTGGGAAATAAGCAATTTTTTCAGCGGCGTTTTGCGATACCAATTGAGAAGTATGGTGATGCTGCTTCGTTGAATCAATTGCGTTCATTAGTTCAACCTTTTATTCTGCGTCGTCTGAAAACTGACCGCAGCATTATTCAAGATTTACCAGAGAAGCAGGAAATGACTGTATTTTGTGGTCTGAGTGCCCAGCAAGCTCAACTATATCAAAAAGCTGTGGAAGAGTCTCTGGCTGAGATTGAAGAAGCTGAGGGTTTGCAACGCAGAGGCATGATTTTAGCTTTACTTGTTAAACTAAAACAAATCTGCAATCATCCATCGCATTATTTGAAGCAAGACTCATTGGAACAATATCACTCTGGTAAACTCCAGCGATTGCAGGAAATGTTGGAGATAGTTGTCGCAAGTGGCGATGCTCCAGCAGGGAGCCGCCCAAGGGGCGATCGCGCTTTAATTTTCACTCAGTTCGCAGAGTGGGGTAAGTTGCTAAAACCATATCTGGAAAAACAGCTAGGACGAGAAATCTTGTTTTTATACGGTAGTACTCAGAAAAAACAACGTGAGGAAATGGTGGATCGTTTCCAACACGATCCCCAAGGACCACCAATTATGATTTTGTCGCTGAAAGCCGGTGGTGTAGGATTAAATTTAACACGAGCAAATCATGTTTTCCACTTTGACAGATGGTGGAACCCAGCAGTCGAAAATCAGGCTACAGATAGAGTCTTTCGTATTGGTCAAACTCGCAATGTCCAAGTGCATAAATTTGTTTCCACGGGGACTTTAGAAGAAAAAATTCATGACATGATTGAAAGTAAAAAACAACTTGCAGAACAAGTTGTCGGTGCAGGTGAAAATTGGCTGACAGAACTGGATACAGACCAACTCCGCAACTTGCTCATACTTGACCGGAGTGCAGTAATAGAAGAGGAAACAGAATGACAAATGATACCCTTCAAGCAAGTCGAGAATGGTGGTCACAACGGTGGCTTGATTTGTTAGATTCCTATCGTTTTAAAAAACGTTTGGAACGTGGAAGAATTTATGCGCGTCAGGGAAATGTTCTTAGCATTGAGTTTCAAAATGCAAAGGTATTAGCTAAGGTGCAAGGTTCTGACCCAGAACCATACAAAGTTTCTTTGTCCCTTGACCCCTTTAGTGAAGAACAGTGGGGTTATGTGGTTGAAACTATGTCTCAAAAATCAATGTTTGCTGCTAAGCTACTAGCAGGAGAAATGCCGCAAAATATGGAAGACGTTTTCACTGCTAATGGTCTTTCCCTATTTCCTTTTACCTTGTCTGATGTCCACAGTAAATGCTCTTGTCCTGATAAAGCTAATCCCTGCAAACACGTCGCTGCGGTTTACTATCAGTTAGGCGATCGCTTTAGTGAAGATCCATTTGTTCTTTTTCAATTACGCGGTAGCACAAAAGAGAAAATTATCAGTGATTTACGTCACTTACGCACCAAAACTGTTAAAACTTCGGAGACGGAAACCCCTGAGGTTCAAGAGTCAACACAAGAGAAACGATTTTCTGTAAAAATCGAATCTTTTTGGCAATACAATGAGCCATTGGAGTCTTCTTTAGTTGTTATTGTACCATCAACAGGTGAAACAGTTTTAGATGTGTTGGGGTCAATTCCTTTGGCAAAGGAAGAAGAAAGTTTAACAAATTTAACCGCTGCTGATGTGGTGATGAAATATTTAGAGACAGTGTACAAAGATGTTAGCCAGAAGGCTGTTTTGGCTGCAATGAATGTTGGAGGAGGTTAAGAGAACAAGGACGAGGGAGATGAAAACAGTTATCAGTTATCAGTTATCAGTTATCAGGTACAAGATGGGAATTTCAACCCCAAAGTACACCAACACTTATAGAAGTGGTGAACTCCGAGTACCCAGTTAAAAACTGGTCAGGTGATTGTTTTGAGCATTTGTACAGCCAATTTTAGACTTCGCTTTGGTATCTTTTTAGTATTCCTGATAATTTTGTCCAATGATGGAATGCTATAAAAGCAGAGTAATCCAGTTGAACACACATGGAACTTCAAACCAAGATCATTACAGTGGAACTTACTGATGGTACAAGTGTTAAAGTTGAAGCGACACAGATAGGCGATCGCAAAATAAATTTTCAATCCCGACCTTTTGAAGAAGTCACCACCGCAATTGAATCGCTTACCAAAGAAATTGTGGAAGCATTACACAAGGTTAAGCCAGATCGAGCAAGTGTAAAGTTTGGTGTGGATATTGCGATTGAATCTGGTAAACTTACCGCTTTACTGGTAAAGGGTTCTAGTACAGCGAATATAGAGATTACCTTAGAATGGGGTCAATAGTTTCTCACGAAGTTATGTAAAACATTTATAATTTGGTCAGCAATATCACATAAATCAAAAGTATAAAATTCCTATTTTATTTTTGAACGGAAGTTAGTACAGTTTCTGTTAAGCCTTAAGAGTTCCCTGTTCCCTGTTAAGAGTTCCCTGTTCGCTGTTCGCTGTTCGCTGTTCCCAAATTATTTATTTAAAGTCTCCCAAAGTTTCCTGAACGATTAAAACAGACTTTACTGGTCGTTTTACCAAATTTCCCTTTGAATCAACTTTACCATAAAAGGTTTTGCCGTCGTAATAAAGCGAAGACGAACTTCCACCATCCAGATTCATCGCTTTCTCAACAGCAAGGGTTTGCATAAAACGAGCCAGTTCTGGCAAGGACATCCCGGAGTTAGCAGCAACATCTGGCTTTTGAGCAACCATCACCAAAACAATGGTACCATCACCAGTGATACCAATAGCAGTTCGAGCATTGGCTTTGGTGCTACCAAGAGCATCTCGTCTGTTAGCATTATCCACAAAACCTTCTTGCACTGAGGTTAATTCTGGCAATAGTTGCGGACCACCACCCAAAGCATCAACTAATTGACAACCTACTTGTAGAGGTTCACTGTGGAGAGTGATAGAGTAGCGGACAGTTTGCTCGCACAGGTATCGCCGAAATTCTGCACGATTGAGAATCTTGTTGAGGTAAGGTTTGAGGTCAGGATTATTTACCAATCGTTCATTGTCTTTAGGATTAGCTATTAGTTTTCCTTGTTGAAAAATAATCGACGTTGTTTTTTGGTTGACTGGGTCAAAAAAGCCAGCATTGATGATAGCAACTGCTTGATGCTGCTTGGCAAATTCCTCTACTGTATTCAGCTGTGACGACAATGCAGGAGTAACCACAAATTGGCTACCAGATGGAATATTTAAGATATGGACAATGCTGTTTGGTAAATTGCGTTGCTCATATTTAATAGTTTTGGTGATTAAGTTTGTTTCTTTTGATGTCGCAGTACGAAAAAACAAAAGCAGCACAGTCGCGCTGACAAACACTCCTGCTAGTATCCATATTTTTCTCATGCATTATCGCCTCAACTTAGACGAATGGATTATATCCTTTGAGGTTGGGCGATCGCTTTAGCGATAACGCTTTGCTACAATGAAATCGATAGACTAGAACCTTATTCCTAAATCACTATATATTTATGAAGACAACAGGAACACCCGAAACTCTGTTAAAATCATTTCCAGACCATAAGCAGGCTAAGCGCATCTAAATTATTCTGGAAAAAAATATTAGTTAATGATTAAACCAAAAAATCAGGAATTCTTCTTTGATTGATTTTCCGAGGGTTAAAGCGATTACCTCATCATTGTCAATAAGCAAGGATTAATCCAATGATTTTGGACTTTATTAACACTCAGGTGTTTTTTTTTGACAAAATGCGCTTATCCTGGAAACCATAGGCAGTTGCCAGAATCGGATGGTACATTTGTGAGCCACTCACCTGTAGGGGTTTCCCAACAATGGTTCAGTTGATGAACTTAACGGTCTTTAAGATCACATTATTAATGTAATCTTAAACATCTACTGATAAATTAGCAGCAGCTACAGAATATTTCAAAAAAGCTGGACTTAAAAAATCGGGGTAGAGTCAAATGCGCTTATTAATAGTACAGTATGGTGGGGATTATCGTGAAGCTTTTCAACGATTGTCAAAAAATGGAACTGAAACCTATCATTCCCAAAAATATGTCATTAATTCTATTGTTGAAATTAGTCAGCAAATTGAAGAAGCTACCTTACTATGCTGCCAGACAAAAGAGTCCTACAACGAGGTTCTTCAAGATGGGTTGCGTGCAATTGGGGCAGGACTTGATCCATATAAACATAAACGAGAAATTTTAAAATTAATTGAAGAGCAAAATCCAACACATTTATTGATTCATGCACCAATTCCAGGCATCTTTAATTGGGCAATTCAAAACAAAGTCCGAACAATAGGCTTGCTAGCGGATTCTTTTTTAACAACCAGTTTCCGCCAAAAATTTAAAAATTATTTGTTGGCTCGTCTCTTAAACAACAAGCAAATTGAATGGATTGGTAATCATGGGATTAATGCTTGTCTATCACTTCAAGAAATAGGAGTAAATCCTGAGAAAATTATTCCTTATGATTGGGTTCATGCTATCACACCTGAATATTATTCACCGAAGAAATTTAGACAAAATGTAAATACATGGAATTTAGTCTATGTTGGTGCAGTTGCCGAAGTTAAAGGTGTTGGCGACGTCATAGAAGCCGTAGCCAAATTAAAAACTAGAAATATATCAGTAAATTTGCAGGTAGTTGGCGGCGGTGAAATTGACTATTATACTCAGCGAGTCAGACAATTAAATATTGAAGACTGTGTGAAATTCCTGGGATTAATGGGGAATCAAACAGTCATGAATTTGATGAGGGAGGCAGATATTGTTGTAGTACCTAGCAGACATGAATATCCAGAGGCTTGTCCTTTTACAATTTATGAGGCTTTTTGCGTTCATACTCCAATAGTTGCCTCTAATCACCCCGTATTTAAAGGTAATTTACAAGACGGTATTAACGCCATGATTTTTCCTGCTGGCGACTCAACAGCGTTAGCAGCATCTGTTGAAAAACTTATTTCCAACCCAGAAATTTATGAAAGGCTTTCCGAAGCTTCATCAAAATCTTGGGAGCAATTGCAAATACCTGTAAAGTGGGCGGAATTCATTAATTGTTGGCTACATAATTCATCAAATAATCAGGATTGGCTGTTCAAACATAGGCTGACTTCTGGAATGTACAATTCTTGGTTTAGCCGAGACAATCAGGGGTACTATAGCAAGCCTATTTGATTTCTGAAAATTGAAACACACAGAACAGTTTCTCACCCTTGCTCAACTACGTCAAAAGTTAACTGAGGTTTTGGAAACTATTACACCTGAGGTGATTATTTTTATCACCTCTTACGACTTCATTCGTCAAGCTTTATTTAGCGCATCTATGGCACTTTACGGGCAAGCTATCATAAAGAATTGGTATTATAAACTCGGTTTTTGAGAAAGACTCAAATTTATTTACTATTGTGCGGTTTCTACTACGAATAGCTTGTAGCTAGGTGATAATAAATAAGTCTGCCAATAAAAGCACAGTTATGACATGCTGTCTCAATCCAGGTTGCCATAATCCGCCTAATCCTGATGGCACAATGTTTTGTTCCAACTGCGGAACAGGACTGGTAGTGCTGAGAAACCGCTACCGCCCGATAAAATCATTAGGTAGCGGGGGATTTGGCAAAACTTATCTGGCAGAGGATATTGACAAACTGAAGGAAAAGTGCGTCATCAAGCAATTCGCACCACAAGTACAAGGAACTGGCGCGTTTCAAAAGGCAAAGGAACTATTTGAGCAAGAAGCAATACGTTTGCAACAGTTAGGGGATCATCCACAAATTCCCACGCTACTAGCATATTTTGAGCAAGATCATCGCCTGTATTTGGTGCAGCAGTTTATTGATGGGCAAGATTTATCAGATGAATTCAAACAGCAGGGTTATTGCAACGAGCAGCAAATTCGGGAATTATTGGTTGATTTGTTAAACATTCTTAAAATAGTTCATCAACACAAAGTTATTCACCGCGATATCAAGCCAGGGAATATTATTCGTCGCAGCAGTGATGGCAAATTGGTGCTGATAGATTTTGGTGCTTCCAAGCAACTGACAGCAACGATCATGTCTGAACAGGGAACAACCATTGGCAGCTTTGGTTATGCACCATTGGAACAAATGCAAGGTGGCGAAGCGTATCCAGCAAGTGATTTATTCAGTTTGGGCGTAACTTGCTTTCATTTGCTGAGTGGTATTCAGCCTAGGGGACTGTTTAATAAACAAGGTTATGGGTGGGTGTCCTCTTGGCGACAGCATTTGCAGCAAAGCGTGAGTCAGGAATTCGGACGTATCCTGGATAAGTTGCTGCAAGAAGACTACCAGCAGCGTTATCAGTCAGCGCAGCAAGTTTTACAAGATTTAAATCCACCGCCACCGCCGCCTGCTGTACCTCCGACAGTACACCCGCCTCAATCGTCACCAAGATCGCCTGCACCTTCACGCAAACAGGAAGGCAAGTTAAAAAACCCGTTGCTGCTGGGTGGTGTCATCCTGTTGCTGGGGTTGGTAGGAACTCAAATCTATGGGTATTTTCGATATGAAGTATTTCCGTTTAATCCGAAATTTCTCATTACCAGTCCACCAAATCGTTTCTTCCTGAAATCTACCCTGACTAAGCATATCGAGCCAGTTGCTGCCGTCGGCATAAGCCCGGATGGCAAGACTGTGGTAAGTGGGAGTCTCGATAACACTATCAAGATTTGGAATCTGCAAACAGGCGAATTGACATCTACTCTGCCTGGGCATAACGGCTGGGTTGTGTCCGTCGCCATAAGTCCGGATGGCAATACTTTGGTGAGTGGGAGTTACGACAAGACTATCAAGATTTGGAATCTGCAAACTCTTGAATTGAAAACTACACTTCCCGGGCATACCGAACCGGTTCTGTCCGTCGCCATAAGCGCGGATGGCAAGACTTTAGTGAGTGGGAGTAACGACAAGACTATCAAGATTTGGAATCTGCAAACGGGTAAATTGAAAACTACACTTCCCGGGCATACCCACGGGGTTGTGTCCGTCGCCATCAGCCCGGATGGTAAGACTTTGGTGAGTGGGAGTCGCGACAAGACTATCAAGATTTGGAATCTGCAAACTCTTGAATTGAAAACTACACTT
>NZ_QMEB01000161.1 GCF_012912135.1 Brasilonema bromeliae SPC951
GACGAGAGCCATATGTAGAGAACCTGCCTGCCCTGTGCCAGTTGCGTAAGTCCTGCGATCGTGAATTATTCAATACGTATGTTCTTGTAAGCCTAGAGGAAATCAAAGGCAATACTCTTGCATAGAGTCGTGCAAAGCGTTATGCAACGCCAGCGCTCGCTCTGTTGCGCGGCAATCATTTCGATCATGAATTATTCAATACGTAACAAAACGTAAAGGCAAAGAAACATCACTGTTCTATTACCCTATAATTCTGATCACGGTAATATCGCTCAAACTACCGTACATTCAGGGGGAAATGTTGATGAGATTGATGAGTAACTCGCTACATTTAATAAGATTAGGGGCTAACGGAATTGAGCGAATGCAGACTTATTTCGTAAAAGCTTTGCAGGCTGTACAACTATCGTGGCAAGGAATAAGCAGAAATTCGTTGCATGGACGTGTGCAAAGATTTGTGTGTCTATTTTTAGTAGGCAGTGTTTTGAGTGTGGCGATCGCCGCCTGTTCTGGAAGCAGTTTAGCGAACAAGGCAGATGTCAAACTCAGACTCGTTTCCTTCTCTGTTACCAAAGCTGCTCATGACCAAATCATTCCTAAATTTGTACAAAAGTGGAAGAAAGAACATAACCAAAACGTCACCTTTGAGCAGAGTTACGGGGGTTCCGGTGCTCAAGCAGCAGCAGTCATTGCAGGTTCCCAAGAAGCAGATATCGTACACCTGGCACTTCCCCTAGATGTAAACAAAATTCAGCAAGCAGGTTTGATTAAATCAAATTGGGAAATCAAAGCTCCTAGAAATGGTATTGTTAGTAGATCTGTAGCTGCGATTGTAACTCGCGAAGGCAATCCCAAAGGAATTAAGACTTGGGCAGACTTGGCAAAAGATGGCGTGCAAGTGATTGCGGCTAACCCGAAAACTTCTGGTATTGCTATCTGGGAATTCCTAGCTTTTTGGGGTTCGGTGACTCAAACAGGAGGTGACGAAGCGACAGCGCTAGATTATGTCACCAAAGTTTATAAAAATATTCCTGTACTGACAAAAGATGCTCGTGAAGCTAGCGATTTATTTTTCCAACAAAAGCAGGGAGATGTTTTAGTTAACTACGAAAACGAGGTGATTTTGGCAGAACAAACTGGACCAAAACTGCCTTATATAGTCCCACAAGTAAATATTTCCATTGATAACCCTGTAACCGTAGTTGATAAAAACGTTGACAAACATGGTACAAGAGAAGTAGCACAAGCGTTTGTTGATTTTCTTTACTCAACAGAAGCTCAACGGGAATTTGCAAAATTAAGATATCGTTCTGTTAATCCCACTGTTAGTCAAGAAGTAAAATCGCAGTATCCCCCAATTGAAACTTTATTCACATCTCAAGATTTAGGGGGTTGGGAGATTATCCAGAAAAAGTTTTTTGCAGATGGGGCAACTTTTGACAAGATTCAAGCTGCCAAGAAAGCATGAGTGCCAAGAAAGCATGAGTGTTAGTACGGTAGAAAGATTTTCCTACCAATTTTGTCTTCAATCTTCTTAGAAATACAAGATATTTGGCTTATGAGCTTTTGTCGCAAATTGAAGGATAGATTTTTATTAGCATTCTTGATGCTGAGTACCTACAGTGTTACCGCTTGTAGTAGCCAGGGTAACAAAACTCAAGTGAGTGTTGATGGTGCTGCTGTCGGTTTCCCTATTTCTCTTGCAGTTGCAGAAGAATACGGAAAGGTGAAACCGGAAGCTCAAGTTAGTGTTGCTTCAAGTGGTACTGGTGGTGGAATCAGTAAGTTTTGTGCTGGCGATATTGATATTGTTGGTGCTTCTCGTACTATTAAAGATGAAGAGATTGCCAGGTGTAAAAGTAAGAAGATTGAATTTATTGAGTTGCCTATAGCTTTAGACGGAATTGCTGTTATCGTCAATCGTCAAAATAACTTCGCCAAATGTTTAACGATTAAAGAACTCGACAAAATGTGGAATTCCAAAGCAGATGGCAAAGTATTGACTTGGAATCAAGTTAATCCCAAGTTTCCTAAGCAAAATCTGAAACTCTATGCTCCCGCATCTGATACTGGAACGTTTGATTATTTTAGTCAAGCTGTGAGTAAGAAAGCCAAAAATAGCCGTACAGACTACACTCCTAGCCACAATCAAAATCTTCTTGTTCAAGGTGTTTCAGGTGAGGCATCAGCTTTAGGTTATGTAGGGATATCTTACTATATTCAAAATCAAGACAAGCTTAATCTAGTTGCTGTAAAAAGTCCCACAGGAGAATGTATAAAACCAGTACCAGTAGACAATGTGGTGAAAAATGTCTACACACCATTGTCTCGCCCTCTGTTTATTTATGTCAGTAAAAAATCTTTAGATACCAAACCAGCAGTAAAAGAATTTGTCGATTTTTACCTCGAAAATTCTTGGAAGTGGGTAGATAGTGTTGGTTATGTCGCATTACCTGATGAAGCTTATCTCAAGGTAAAACGAAAATTGGCTACTGGTGAAACTGGTACGAAATTCAAAAAAGCAAAACCAGGTCAGCCAATCACAAATTTTATCTAGTCTACCATCCTTGAGATTTCGTTATAAATCGGTGGACATAATGAAGTAGCAGGAAACAATATTTTTACCCTTAGTGTAGGTGTCTTCTACTTAGTCAAAAATCACTGTCTATGCAAAGCAGAAATTATTCCGATAACGGTTTTGATCCAAACTCCAGGAACTCACTGGAGAAGAAAGCATCTGAAGATATCCAAGACAAGATTGTTGCAGCAATTTTATTTACTTGTGCTTTAGTTTCTGTACTAACTACCTTTGGTATTGTTGTCATCATCTTTCAGGTAGCATTTGAGTTTTTCCAAGAAGTATCGTTTGCTGACTTCTTTCTTGATACGAAGTGGACACCTTTATTTGCAACAAAGCATTTTGGTATTTGGCCTTTAATTAATGGCACTTTTTTGACGACAGCTATTGCTATGGCAGTTGCTATTCCTTTAGGTTTATCCTCTGCTATATATTTAAGCGAATATGCTCAACCCAAAGTAGCCGCGATTTTACGTCCTGCGGTGGAATTGCTGGCGGGAATACCCACGGTAGTCTATGGGTACTTTGCGCTGTTGTTTGTCACACCATTGCTGCGGAATTTTCTCCCTCTAGAAATCTTCAATGCTTTGAGCGCGGGGTTAATGATGGGGATCATGATTACCCCTACTGTTGGTTCCATCAGCTTAGATGCTATTCGAGCAGTTCCACGTTCTTTACGAGAAGGAGCTTATGCTTTAGGCATAACTAAACTGGAAACCATTTTTAAAGTCGTTCTCCCAGCAGCGCTTTCTGGAATTACAGCCTCGATTATTCTGGGTATTTCGAGAGCTGTTGGTGAAACCATGACTGTTCTCATCGCCGCCGGACAACAGCCAAAACTGACTATTAACGTTGCGGAGTCAGTAGAAACGATGACAACTTATATGGCGCAAATTTCTGGTGGAGATAGTCCCCGTGGTAGTCTTAATTTCAACACTTTATATGCTGTCGGCGCTGTTTTGTTTTTACTAACGCTGGCTTTGAATATTGGGAGTTATTTCATTTCTAATCGCTTTAAAGAAAAATACGATTAATAGGCATGACTACAACTTATCAACGAGACAATTCTTTTGATTCTGCGGCAGAATTTACTGACAATATTGAGAGTAGAGAGAAGACAGGGAAAGTATTTGAAATACTTTTTTTGATAGGGTTGCTGATAGGTTTATTTGTCCTAGGGTTGCTACTTTTTGATGTCTTACGAGACGGATTAGGCAGATTTCTCACACCTGGTTTCTTGACGGAAACCCCTTCTCGTTTTCCTGATCAAGGTGGTATCCGTCCTGCTATTATCAGCAGTATTCTTTTGGGAATTATCGTTATTTTTGTGACTGTACCAATTGGTGTAGGGTCTGCTTTATATCTGGAAGAATATGCACCAAAAGCCTGGTGGACAGCGATTATTGAGATTAATATCAGTAATCTTGCAGGAGTCCCCTCTATTGTCTATGGATTGCTGGGTTTAGGAGTTTTCAACTACTTACTTGGGTTTGGTCCAGCTTTGATTTCCGGAGCTTTGACTTTATCTTTGTTGTCTTTACCAGTCATTATTGTGACAGCTAGAGAAGCCATTCGCGCAGTCCCAGATTCCCTAAGACATGCTTCCTACGGCTTAGGTGTGACTAAATGGCAAACTATCACGAACCACATCTTACCCTATGCTGTTCCCGGTATTCTTACAGGAGTGATTATTTCCGTATCTCGCGCCATTGGTGATGCAGCATCTCTGATTGTGGTAGGCGCTGTGGGTTTCCTCACCTTTAACCCTGGTTTGTTCAACAGATTTATGGCATTACCCATTCAAATTTACAGTTACATCACTCGTCCAGAACCGGGTTTTGCTAATGCAGCAGCAGCAACAATTATTGTGTTGATACTCTTAGTTTTAGCTTTAAATGGTATAGCAATTTATATCAGACAACGCTTTTCATAAGTAGCATTTACGAGTTGCGTACGCTCCCAAGTATTTTGCATTTCTCCAGATTGCGAATTCCTAGTAAGGCAGCTTTATACACGCATTGCATTCATAAACAGGATTTTTCCTCTCTTTTTCTTTGTGTTCTCTGCGCCTGCTGGGAACTTTGCACGAGGAACATGCACATCGTAAATTCGCTCTGGTGCGGTTTTTTGTTCTCAGGTATTAGCAGCAATCATTTTTGGGAATGATTACTCACTCGAAAAATTTTGCCATCATAAATATTAGGAGACAGGCAATATGACCTACAACAACAGTAAAAATCAACTAAATAATGTCACACTCAACCCAGAAGATAATGCCGTATTTAATGTTGAAGGTGTGAAAGTCTACTATGGCAGTTCTCTGGCTCTTGTTGATGTTTACATGAAAATCCCTGAAAAACAAATTATTGCTTTTATCGGACCTTCAGGATGTGGGAAAAGCACTCTACTACGTTGCTTTAACCGAATGAATGATTTAATCACTGGAGCTAGGGTAGAAGGTAGGCTGATTTACCGAGATCGCAATGTTTATGATCCCAACATCAATTCTGTCAAATTACGACGACAAGTAGGAATGGTTTTTCAAAAACCAAATCCTTTTCCCAAGTCAATATATGAAAATATTGCCTTTGGACCGCGTGCTAATGGTTATAAAGGTAATCTTGATGAATTAGTAGAAAATTCCCTCAGACGTGCTGCAATTTGGGATGAAGTCAAGGACAAACTGAAACAAAAGGGTACTGCATTGTCTGGGGGACAACAGCAACGTCTTTGCATTGCACGTGCGATCGCCATGAAGCCAGACGTCTTATTAATGGATGAACCTTGCTCCGCCCTCGACCCAATTTCTACCCGTCAAGTTGAAGAACTCTGCTTAGAACTTAAGGAGCAATATACCATTATTATGGTGACTCACAATATGCAACAAGCAACAAGAGTCGCAGATTGGACAGCGTTTTTCAACACAGAAACTGATCAGCACAGCAAACGTCGCGGAAAATTAGTTGAGTTCAGTCCTACAGAACAAATATTCAATTCTCCTCAAACTAAAGAAGCTGCGGAGTACATCAGTGGACGTTTTGGTTGATGATAAATCACAGTTCACTCAAAAGAGTTTAGGCAAAAACAGGGCAGGAACTAGGGTATAGGGGTATAGGGGAAAGAAAAATCAAAGAAAGGAGTTTTTTGATGAGAGGGGAAACCAATTCACGTGAAAAGCGTATTCTTCCCCTACACCCTTACAACGCCAGGTGCTAACTCCTGCGGAGACGCTGCGCGAACAAGTCGGGAAACCCGCCCAACGCACTGGCTCCCCTTACACGCTTACACCCTTACACCCCTAGTTTTTCTGATGAAACCCCGTTGCAAAGTTTTGCGATCGCGTCGGTGACAAAGCACGCGCCTTAACAATTGCTGCCCCAAGCAAAGCGTAAGATATACCCCCAACCACTATCAACAACAATACGACAAAGATTCCCAAAGTATTTGATAATCCCGTACAACTATTCCACAAGCCGTGGAGTCCAGCCGCACTCAAGTATCCCAAAGCCAAAATTTGCCAACCTTGACGCGGTTTTAGCACACTCAAGCCAATACAATAGCCAAACCATCCACTCCAAGCCATGTGACCTGCGACATCACCTAAAATTCGTGGAATCAGAAGTTCTAACCCTGCTCGCCAACCAGCATCTGCTCCCATTTTTTGTGCAACTTCTGCAATAGTACCAGGTACGTACTGACCTAGAGTTTCAAACAGGGTGAAGCCAGTCGCAGAAGCGCTTGCGATCAAAATTCCATCTAGAGGTTCTCCAACGCCAATCCGTTCACGCATGGGAGATGCAAATGCTCTTCCTAAAAGATAAAATCCAAAAACTGGTAAAGCCTTGAGAAATTCTTCCAATAACCCAGCGCCAAAAAAGTACCGGATAAACAACTCGGTAAAAGCTATAGTACTAGTATTATCAGGCACTTTGCCTGGAAGAATGTTACGAAATACGAAAATAAATAGACTTAATACAGGACTACTTAAAATCAATATAGTAAAAACAGCAGATGCAATAAGTACCCACCAAGGTTTATGCTTGCCACACAACTGGTAAACAAAATATAAAGCAGCCCCAGCCAAGTAAGCACCTAATAGTATTTGATATAAAAATCCTTGTACAAAAAACAGGAGTACCACGAATATCACTGTGATAATTCCTGGTATTAAGTAAGCCTTGCGAGTTAAATTTTTTGGTCGAAAAAGAATAGGAAGCATCTGCGACCAACTCGCATCAGTGTCTGTGCTTGTAAATTTCGTGGAATTTGCATCTACCGCGTCCGGAGTTTGGGTGACTGGTGGTTGTGGTTTACTCAATGATTGAATGTTGTGTTGATACTCGAAGACAAATTCTGGACCACTAGTGCCAAACGTCAGGCGATCGCCTGCGTGCAATTCCTGACACCCCTGCAAAATCTGTCCATTTAAATATGTCCCATTGGCACTATTCAAATCACACAGCAGGTAGCTTGTTGTGCCTTCTGGCGTTGTGGATGGGCGAATAGTCGCATGACGCCGCGAAACCACTCCAAAATCATTTGAATTCAAGATAATTTGGCAACTAGGATCGCGTCCAATAATAACCTCACTCGTCGTGAGCAGTGAGTAAGAAGTTTCTCCACCTCTGGAGACTAACCGCAGAAATGCATGACTCATTCAGACAACTTCCCTCGCCCTTTTTATAGTAATTAATAGTACAAAAACTATTCTTTATTGAGATCAAAATATGTAGACTGTTGCTGTATGACCTTTGTTGACTTCATGGCGATGGTAAATCAGAAGTGGTGGATTTACTGGTAACCCAACTGGAGATCCCTATGCCTGCGGTACGGCTACGCCGAGAGGATATCTCATTGACAAAAACTATGTTGTATGCATCAGGAACGCTTTGCGCTGACGCCAGTCACCAACGTGTCCCACACGTTGGTGCATAGGGCTGGCTTACTGATAACTGAGTAATTGGTTTAAAATGACTAGACTGTAAGATAGTTATCGATTTATTATTGTTGATTGTGAGTTTTTTCCTGGACTATGAATACCCAAGAGATCATCCGCTCCATTGAAGCGGAACAACTAAAATCTAATTTGCCTGAAATCTTTGTGGGCGACACAGTGAAAGTTGGAGTCAAAATTAAGGAAGGTGAGAAATACCGCGTACAACCCTATGAGGGAGTTGTGATTGCTAAGCGCAATGGTGGTATAAATGAAACTATTACTGTTCGTCGTGTTTTCCAAGGTGTGGGAGTGGAACGAGTGTTCCTCATACATTCTCCTCGGATAGACAACATCAAAATATTGCGTCGTGGTAAGGTTAGGCGTGCTAAACTTTACTATTTACGTAAACGTGTTGGTAAAGCTACCCGAATCAAGCAGCGTTTTGACCGCGCCTTATAATTCAACAGAGCAAGATGTGGGAGAAGGGTTTAACAAAAAGCGGCTCCCGCCGCTCATTTGTTCCCTGAATCAAGGTCAAAGAAAAAATTGCCAACTTGTGTTAAAATAGGTTAGATTAAGTGTAATAACTGAATAAAGGTCAGCCTGTGCGCTCTTAGTTCAGTTGGTAGAACGCAGGTCTCCAAAACCTGATGTCGGGGGTTCAAGTCCTCCAGGGCGCGCTGTTACCAAAAATAAAGCCCGAAAATTATGCAACTTATGCTAAAATAGCAGCAATGTTGCAAATTTCGGGTAAAATTTTTGTGTTTGCAGCTTATTGCTTTGGACAAGTTAAGTTTGAGTACTAAATCTTAACAAAAGGTAGAAATTAACGGCCAACAGTTGTTTGTATCAGGAATGAGGGAGAGAGGCGACGTGACTAAAAAAAACGAAGCAGAAATAACACAAGCAAGCAATGGGTCTGGCATAACGAACTTTTTCAATGGATTAAAGGAAGAGTTCGATAAAGTCGTCTGGCCCAGTCGGAAGCAGCTAGTGAGTGAATCAGCGGCTGTACTGCTAATGGTAACTCTCTCCGCATCTTTGATATTTTTGGTAGATAGATTCTTTTCTTGGGCAGCACAACAGGTGTTCTGATGAGTTTTGCAACAGACGGAGATTACAATGCGACGCTGCAGTCAGAGGATGCCGCAGATACAGCGTCAGATGCTTCTCACGAAGCCCGCTGGTATGCAGTGCAAGTAGCCTCTGGCTGTGAGAAGCGTGTCAAGACAAACTTAGAGCAGCGCATTCAGACCTTTGATGTAGCTGAGAAAATCCTCCAGGTGGAGATTCCACATACACCAGCCGTAAAAATCCGTAAAGACGGTAGTCGCCAGCATACAGAAGAGAAAGTCTTCCCTGGCTATGTGCTAGTCAGGATGATGATGGATGACGACAGCTGGCAAGTAGTAAGAAACACCACTCATGTGATTAATTTCGTGGGGGCAGAGCAAAAACGCGGCACTGGCAAGGGTCGCGGTCACGTGAAACCTATGCCCCTGAGTCATACAGAAGTAGAAAGAATCTTCAAACAGACCAGCGAACAGGAGCCAGTAGTCAAAATTGACATGGCTACAGGTGATAAGATAGTCGTGCTTTCTGGTCCGTTTAAAGATTTTGAAGGTGAGGTGATTGAAGTCAGTCCAGAACGGAGTAAACTTAAAGCCCTACTTTCGATTTTTGGACGGGATACACCAGTAGAATTGGAATTTAATCAGGTTCAGAAACAGAGCTAAATAAGAATGGCGAAGAAAATCGTAGCGGTCATTAAATTGGCCCTAAATGCTGGGAAAGCCAACCCAGCACCGCCAGTGGGTCCCGCTTTGGGTCAGCACGGCGTTAACATCATGATGTTCTGCAAGGAGTACAACGCCAAGACATCTGACCAAGTTGGAACGGTGATTCCTGTAGAAATTTCGGTCTATGAAGACCGGAGTTTTACATTTGTCCTCAAGACTCCTCCGGCATCAGTCCTCATTACCAAGGCAGCTAAAATTGACAAAGGCTCCAGTGAACCTAACAAAAGAAAAGTTGGGTCAATTACTAGAGAGCAATTGAGGCAAATTGCCCAAACTAAATTGCCTGACCTTAACGCCAACGATGTAGAAGCGGCGATGAACATCATCGAAGGCACCGCGAAAAACATGGGCGTAACAGTCACAGATTAGTCATGAGTCATTAGTAAAAGACAAATGACAAAGGACGAATAACAAAATTATTCGGGGGAGAGGTAAAACCTCGTCATTGACCCCAGGAGTGAAAAAAATGACGAAAAAACTATCGCGCCGAATCCAGGCGCTATTAGAAAAAGTTGAAGACAGGGATTATACACCCATAGAGGCGTTATCCCTTCTCAAAGAAACAGCAACAGCAAAGTTTCCCGAAGCCGCAGAAGCGCATATCCGCTTAGGCATTGATCCGAAATATACTGATCAACAGCTGCGAACAACAGTCGTACTGCCCAAAGGAACAGGACAAACAGTACGAGTAGCAGTGATTGCAAGAGGGGAAAAGGTCACAGAAGCAACCAATGCGGGTGCTGATATCGTTGGTTCAGAAGAACTAATTGACGAAATTCAAAAAGGTAGAATGGACTTTGACAAGCTGATTGCCACACCTGATATCATGCCTCAGGTGGCGAAGCTTGGTAAGTTACTTGGTCCCCGTGGTTTGATGCCGTCACCAAAAGGTGGGACAGTGACATTTGACTTAGGAAGTGCGATCGCAGAATTCAAAGCTGGTAAATTAGAGTTCCGAGCTGATCGAACTGGCATTGTCCATGTTATGTTTGGTAAGGTGTCGTTCTCACCAGAAGATTTATTAGTAAACTTGAAGGCGTTGCAAGAAACAATCGACCGTAACCGTCCTTCAGGAGCTAAAGGTCGTTACTGGCGTACAGTGTATGTGTCTGCCACGATGGGACCATCAATTAGGGTAGACATTAACGGCCTACGCGATTTGAAACTCACAGAAGCAGCATAATATCGTTATGTCATGAGTGATGAGCACATGACAAATGGTAAACAACTGAAGGCAACTAACAAAATTAAATAGGCAACAGCCGGAGACAGCAGGTGCCATTGGCTTAATGTCCTGCCGAGGTTTTCGCCCCAATTGCTACCAGTACCACGCATGATGAGCGTGATTAGTGGGGCATAAGGATGATAAGGTATAGACGCACTGTACAGCGCGTTTTTACCACTAAACCCCGGCTGCGAGAGCTGGGGTTTATTGTTTTCAAGCAGTCACTGTCATGGTGGTCAGCAGTTGGCAAAAACCTAACAGCCAATACCTGAAAGCCGATTTGTTAAGGAGGTGAGATGGATGCCTAGAACGATAGAAGACAAAAAAGCTATAGTTACTGACCTCAAAGAAACTTTGAGCCAGTCTCAACTAGCACTAGTCATTGACTACCAAGGACTAACAGTTGCTGAAATGACAGACCTGCGGCGACGTCTGCGTCCCTCTGGTACTGTTTGCAAGGTGACTAAGAATACTCTGATGGGCATTGCCATTCAAGACGACGAGAAATGGCAAGTGTTGTCAGAATTGCTCAAAGGCTCTTCTGCCTTTTTGCTGGTTAAAGACGATTTCTCCGCAGCAATTAAGGCTTACCAAGATTTCCAAAAAGCCAGCAAGAAAACAGAACTTCGCGGCGGCGTTATGGAAGGTCGCCTGCTGCAAGAGCCTGATGTCAAGGCTTTGGGAGATTTGCCATCCAAAGAACAACTCATGGCACAAATTGCTGGAGCGATCAACGCCTTGGCTACCAAGATTGCTGTGGGTATCAACGAGGTTCCCAGTTCGCTGGCTCGTGCTTTGCAGGCTGTCGCTGATCAAGAAAAAGGTGGCGAATCCGAAGAAAGTGCTTCCTAGTTAGTCGTTAGTGCTAGGTAGAACAACTAACAAATAATTTATCAACATTACAGGAGTTATATCAATGTCTGCTGCAACTGATGAAATTTTGGATAAACTAAAAACCTTGAGCTTGCTAGAAGCAGCTGAGTTGGTGAAGCAAATTGAAGAAGCCTTTGGCGTAAGTGCTGCAGCACAAGTTGGAGCTGTTATGGCAGTTCCTGGTGGTGCTGCACCTGCTGCTGCTGAACCAGTAGAAGAGCAAACCGAGTTTGACGTCATTCTGGAATCAGTCCCAGCTGATAAGAAGATTGCTGTACTCAAGGTTGTACGGGAATTGACAGGTTTGGGTCTCAAGGAAGCGAAAGACTTGGTAGAAGCTGCGCCGAAGCCAGTTAAGGAAGCGATCGCCAAGGAAGCTGCTGAACAAGCTAAGAAGCAGTTGGAAGATGCTGGCGGTAAGGTAACTATCAAATAATTCATAACTCGTAATTAAAAATTACGAAAAGGCAGCAGTCCAGTAACCAGTTTGGTGTGGGCTGCTGCCTTTTTTTGATTGAGAAGAAATCAACACGGTATTATGGGTGCTATGTCCGTATTCCGTGCTACAACACTTGGACAAAGCTAGACAAAGTTAAACTTTGTTAGACAATACCCGGATTGCTTCCTGTTTCATCCTGGAGATGTCGGCATCAAACCAGTCCACAGGCTTAAATTCGGATAGAACTTATCCTATACGTGAATTATCTTTTGACATTCAAATGTGAGAAACTTTGCTACTCTATCCCATTATTTTCAATCCTATTGAGGTTTTCTGGACTTCTCAAACCGCCTTATTACAGGTAGGATTACTCTTAAGAGTTTTGTACAGGGTCTCAAGCCTTAATTTTTTCGCTTGGTTTTCGCGTTAGCACAATTATAGCATATGGACAAATAGTCTATTAATGTCTAGCTTTGTCTAGAAATTTAGTTACAGTTTTTAACCCCCGGGAATGTTCAGGCTTGAAGTATCTGATGACTTGGACAAACAAAAACCAACAGACAAAAAATCTTTGCTTAAACGAGTTGAGAAACTTGACTATCAAGTTTCACTCTCCGAATTTTTTTGAATTTTGAGAGAAGTTGGAGCGGAGAGCAGCGCCTTGCGGAGCCAGTGCGTTGCGGGGGTTCCCCCCGTTGAAGCACCTGGCGTGCGCTTGCGCTTACGGTGATTTTGAATTTTAAATTTTAAATTTTTGCAAAGCGACTGTTATGGGTCTTTCACCTTTAGACTTACTGGATATTACCTTTCGCTCCTTGGGTAAAAACCCTTTGCGTTCTGGGCTAACAGCTTTAGGAGTGTTTATGGGTGTGGCTGCTGTCAGTGCTACGCTTGCTGTCGGTAACATTAGTCGGGCAGTTATTGCTCAGCAACTAGCAAAACGAGGCGCACCTCAAGCCTCAGTCTACCCAAAGTGGGATTCTGGTCGTCGAACCACCTCACTTAAATTGGAAGATATGGAATTTTTACAACAACGCTTGGTGGGCTTGCAGGCAATCAGTGCTTTTAATTGGGCTGGTTCTATGCCAACTATATTTCAGGACAAAGAATTAACTCCACCCATGTCACCTGTTTCCCAAGGTTTTTTGCTGACTTCAGGAAAAACACTAGTCTCGGGACGATTCTTTACGGTTGAAGATTTTGCCAGGTACCGACCAGTAGCCGTTATCGACCAACTGTTGGCAGAACAACTTTTCGGTGGACAGAAAGCTTTGGGTAAGATGATTTATGCTGGGGACAGACCTTATGTGGTCGTGGGGGTGGTGACGACTACTCTGGATGAAAATGCACCTCCTAATGGTCAACTTTATATACCAATCTCTGTTTATAACGCCCTGACTGGTAGCCGCGACATTGGTAGCATCCAAATGCGTCCCTACAAACTCGAAGACGTGGAAAACTTGAGCAAGCAAGCTGAGGAACTGCTAAAGCAGCGATTCCCAGGTCAAAAATTTAAGTCTTGGAACAATGTCTCAGATATCCTAGAGCAACAGAAAACTCTTGAGATGGCGTCCCAAGGACTAGCAGTGGTGGGAGTGATCGCGCTCTTGGTCGGCGGTGTGGGGATTGCGAATATCATGATTGCCTCGGTGTCAGAACGAACCGCTGAAATTGGTTTGAGACGGGCAATAGGAGCGACCCAACAAGAAATCATGCTGCAATTTATTCTGGAGGCTACGCTTTTGAGTCTCATTGGAGGAACTGTCGCTCTTGGTGTGGTGCATGGATTGACAATTGTAGTCACAAATACCTTTAACTTGCCCTACGAGTTTGACGGTTCTATTGCAACACTAGCGTTAGGCTCAGCATTACTGGTTGGAGTGGGAGCCAGTTTGACCCCCGCCCTACGAGCGAGCCAAATCGACCCAGTCAAAGCCTTACGCTCAGAATAATTTCACTGTCATTTAGCTTTTGGTACTGGGGAGGCTGTACCTCTTGTTGAGAATGGTGAGCCAGCGCGGTCTTGGGGAGCCACTGCGTTGGGCGGCTGTGCCGACTTGTAGCATGTGGCGTAGTTTCCCCCATGAGCGACTGGCGTATCTCCTATGGCTAACGCCACGGCTGCGCCGAACGGAGACGCTTCGCTAACGCCTTTGGCGTGCGCTTTGCGCATACCCGGAGGGTGCAAGATTTCAGTTAAGAAGGATTTTTGATTAGCAGTTTTCTTTCGGGTGGACATTGCCACTAATGTCTCAAATGTCCACCTAGCTTAAAAAAGCAGGGGGGTAGGCGTATTGATTTTTAAGGTATTTATGCGTTGAACCTGCGTAACACAACTTTACATATAGACTGAATAAATATCTGTTTTTAAAACCAAAAATCACGATTATGTTGAGAATTGTTAAAAGTCAAACTTCCAAGTAAAGTTTATTTTCTTTTCATGCAAGAACAAGCTAAATACTGTTAGCCTGTGAATTAAGAAAAGCATCAATTTAACTCTAATTACAGGTGTTTTTAGATTCTTACGTAAGCCAAATAGTACTTGAATAATCTTTAGTTTTATACCAATTGGTAGACTTCTGAGAAATAACCAGGAAATTTATATTTAGTTTCTAAACGTCATGCTGATTCCACTTCCCAGCCCAAACATGAAACATTATCGTAATGAATGGATTGAAGAATGGTGCCAAGAAAATGGGTGGACAGATTTATTTGAAGAGCGGTGTAATAACTACTGGGCATTTCCTCCAGGGGCAGTTATGCCTGAGCCAATTCCTACCCATACATTGAGATTGATTAAAACTCAAAAGGGACTGACATCTCAGGAAAAATTTTGGTCAGTCTCAGCAGTATTTGGCACAATTGTAGCCGTCGTTTCTACTTACTTATTCAAATGTCCAATACCTCTGGTTTTAGCTTTTGCTTTTGATGCAGTGACGGCAGCGCAACTTGAGGTAGAGTGATCTCAAGAATGAGTTATGATCAGTAGTACTGAGTGCTGTAGACGCCACAGAACAATTGGCACATAGTACTTTGCTTGGGGGCTATTTCATGATTTGCTGGGGTTGCTTTACTCACTTCTTGCACCTAACCGAATAAATCCGTAAAAGGTGAATAAAGAGCGCAA